>CAYOCZ010000020.1:0-13019 GCA_964402475.1 uncultured bacterium
CCTTGGCGATCCGTTCGACCATCGGCTCGCGGTTCGCCAGCGACGCAAAGCCCTGGGTCTTGCGGAACGAATCGGAGTAGTCCCGAACGGTCGCGCCGTCGCGCGCCACCGCGCGGCAGGAGAAACCGGTATAGACCGACTCCTGCGTGATGAAACGGCCCTCGCTGGACAGGAATGCGGTCTCGCGGAACACGTCGTTGTATCTCAACTGGGTCGTCGCGATGCCCGGGGTCTTGAGCAGAATGTCGTTGTAGTGCTTGATGAGAGCGTGCTTTTCGACCAGCGGAACCTTGCGGGGGTCATCCTCCTCAGACACGGTCACGCTCTCGGTGAGCGGCGGCATCGCACCCAGTGTTTCCGGCCGGGCCGGCAGTACCTCGACTGCCGCGGCCACGTCCTGCGCCAGTTCCTTCAGCTTGTCATCGACCCGATGGAAGCTCGCCGAACCCCAGTTTCCTCGGTGGAATACGCGGATGCAGCCGCCCCGGTCGAATGTCTGACCGATATCATAGGACTCCCGGCCATTGTGGACGACGCGGGTCTGCTCCGACTTCCCAATCCGAACGTCGGCGTACTCGCTCGCCACGCCGCTCAGAATATCCGCAAGAAATGGCTTCAGGTTGTCCATAGTCTCGTCCCAGAAAGGGTAGAGGCTAACTCCTCTTTGTCAAATCCGTACGTCAGCGCAGGACTGAGCAGCTTCTGGAGTTCGTGGTGTGCGTCGGGACCTTCTTCGTTCCTCTCCAAGAAGCTCAGCAAGTTGGTTGCGAAGTTCTCTGCAGAGGGACTCGGGAAGGAACTCGGACGGGAATGCGGACTGCCACCTGGCAAGGACCTTGGGACGGAACCTGACTCGTTGCGCGGCAAGGAACTGGACAAGGAGCTCCAACCGCTGCTCGCGAGGTAGCTGAAGAGGTAGCGGTGGAAATAGCCGAACAAGCAGTCCTCGTTGTTCCCCGGGATACTCCTCGGGTCGTGACTTCGGAAGCCATGTAGATAGCTATGGGGGAGGCATAGGAGGGGTCGGAAATGGAATAGGGGCTAGGGTGTTGGGATTAGGGAAGTTAGGACCTTTCCCTTGGGCCGACGGAAGGTGTGCTACACTACATATGAGGAAACGCGAATATACCGCGGCCCGGGTGGCTTCGACAGTCCGCAGGGCACCACAACTAAATGGGTAGCGTCCCCATTTAAGACGCTCGCGGCTATGGACGTTACCTTGACCTGTTAGCGCTGGACGACGAGACGGGCAGCAGGGCCTGCGCCCGCGCGGACGAAGTAGATTCCACTTGGTGTGCCCCGCAGGTTGAGGTCCAAGGACCGCGCACCGGCGCGCACCGGAACTGCCAGTAGCACTCGTCCTGAGACATCGACTATCGTCATCTGCGTCGACTTGGCCAGCGGACGTGAGAACTCGATTGTCGCACGGTTTCGACAGGGATTCGGTCGCACGGAGACGACCGCAGGTGGGCTTCGAGGACTTTCATGCCCGCACGTTTCATCAGCACCTATTGCCCAGTCGCCGAAGCCGAGAACAAGGCCATTCGCACCCACAGCCCAAGCGTGCGTGCTGTCGAGCACGAACACGTCAAAGAGGTCAGACGTGAACTCGGTGGAGTCAGTCACCCAAGTCTGCCCTGCGTCGTCGGTGCGGAGTATCAGGCCCTTCTTCCCGACTATCGCGCCGAGCATCGAGTCGCACAAGCTAATTGCCTGAAGCCCGGAGTGAATCACGCCACCATCCCAAGTCACACCGCCGTTAGTCGTCTCGAACAGCTCCGAATCGGAGATGGCCCAGCCCGTGTTCAAAGTCGTCATCTTCAGCCGCTTCACGTTGAGCCCGGTCGCAATGATGGTCCACGAGTCGCCACCGTCGGTCGTGCAGCGGATGTTCTTGCGTGAGTCGATGGCCCAGCCGTGCAGCGTATCAACGAAGCCTACGTCAAATGGCTCCTGGCCATCAGCGGGAACGCCAAGCGTGTCCATGTCCAGCCACGTCGCACCACCGTCAGTGCTACGCAGTGAGTTGCCGTCCGGCGCGCGCGTGCCTGGGTGCCAAATGTGCTCACCGACGCGCGCAAAGCGCGAAGACGCCATTGGGCCGTCATACTCCCAATAGTCACGTAGCGTGTCCCACGTCGCCCCGGCATTGTCCGTCAGCCCCAGTCCGAACTCCCCGAACCAGCCGTACCATATGTCATAGTACGACCAGCCCGCAGTAACCAGACAGGAAGTCTCGTCCAGGGCGATGACATCAGTCATCGGCGAAACGCCGAATCTGGCTGGTGCAGACGTCCAGGAGCGGCCACCATCCGTGGTGCGGGCCGCCCAATCGGCCGAGATGCCCCAGCCGTGCAGGCTGTCGGAGAAGTCGACGTCTTCAAGAAGCTCGACCGATTGCAGTCTGGCGGGAGCCCACGATACGCCCGAATCCGGCGACGACCAGATTGCCCCACCGTCCCCGCAAATCCATGCCTTCTGCCCGCGCGCCGACAAGTCGCGAAAGGCAAAGGATGCAGGAAAGGCAACATGGTTGACGCCGGACGGCCCTAAGGTCATGCACCCCTCGGCTTCGAGGCCATAGATCTGTGCATCCGGACAGATGTCGGTAGCGACTCCAGTCGTGGCAGACCGGATGAGCTCATCCCACGTCGCCCCGCCGTCGTGGGTCACGGACCATCCGCGGATATAGGTGGGCTCACGGCTCGTCGTGCGGCACTCCCAACCGCAGACGCCGTCCTGCGCGTTCACAAAACCAAAGCACCACTCGCCTGACGGAAGCTGAGGCGTGTGGATACGCCCGACCCCCTGCCAATGCGCCCCGCCATCGGTGGTACGGCACACGCTGTCAAGGTATCCGCTGCACCATCCTACGAGACTGTCGAGGAACCACGGCCTCCCTCCGGAGTATGCGACGTGCGGCCAAGTCTCTCCAGCATCCATACTGCGAACTCCCCCGTAGCTTGTGGTCAACCAGATGCAGTCCTGTGTGACGAACCGGATGCGGCCAGCGCTGTATTGGACGTGGCTTGAATCCCATGTCCCGCCGTTATCAGTTGTACGGTAGACGATGTGCCCCTCGGCCGTGACGAGGCCGAAGCCCTGGTCCCAGAATTCGACGTCAACGAGATTGCGGGTGGTGAATCGGGGCACACGACGCCAGTACTGGCCGTTGTCCTCTGAGTAGAACATCAGGCCGTCCTGCCCGACTGCCCAGACAAAGCTGCCGACGCTCGAAATGCCCGACAGCTTGCCACCGGACAGGTAGTGCCATTGCGCGGCGGCCGCTGTCGCCGCGATGGCGCAGACCGCGAACAGCACAATACGCTTCACGAGCTCCTCCTGAAAGCGACTCAGTCTAGCTCTTGGGTCACTTCTGTCAAGCCGTCGACCGCGTCGACGGAACGACCAAGTTCGGCCCAGTGCCAATCTGTGTCCATCTGCGTTGGCCTCAGTGGCCCCTGTCCGACAGCGCGTCGGTGGTTCAATTCGTTGACGGCTTGACCTACGGCGGAGTTCGGGTAGAGTTTGGCCCGTATGCTACCGAGTATCTGGGGACGTCTCTTGGAGGCGCAATGAACGCTAAGCTACCTGTCCGGTTGCTGTTGGTCGGATTGCTCGCGCTGCCTTTGACCACGGCCTGTGCTGCCGACACCACCCGCTACAACGCGGAACCCGCCGGGACGCCGGACGTGTGGGGTGGGTTCTGGGGAATCCTGACTGCGGTCCTCATATTCGGCATGGGTATTCTTGTCGGCGCGACTCTGTTGCGGAAGGGGAGCATACGGCTCAGTTCTCATCGTGGGCGGCACCGTCGGCGCACTGAAGCCGGCTGGAAACGGGTACGCCAGCACATTCAGGAGGGCACGAAGCAGGGACTAGCCGAGTGGCGCAGCACGGGACGCGCGGAAGAACCCGACTGGGGCGACCTCAGTCGCAGAATCGAGGAGCGTATCCTCGAGGAGATGCGCAAACACCCCGACTAGCACCCGCTGTCCCGCGCCGTAGCCTGACAGCCGGACACTTGACCGCCGCGTTTGCTGCAGTAGAGTATGACGCTCAGTCGAAATGGAGGTAGCGCTATGACTCACAATTGGCCGAAAATCCTGCTTGCCGGGCTGCTACTGCTGATTCTGGTCGCAAGCTGCGCGCCCGGCAACGTCCGCTACAGCCAGGAGACCGGCCGGCCAGCCAACTTCTGGGCCGGGCTCTGGCACGGCCTGATAATCATCGTCACGTTCATCGTCAGTCTGTTCACGAAGGACGTTGGCGTCTACGAGCCCAACAACGTCGGCTGGGGCTACAACCTCGGCTTCATCCTCGGCTGCATGATGTCGCTCGGCAGCGGCGTCCGCAGCGCCACGCACCGCCGCAAGCGCCGGCACGAACCCGACTGGGACAAGGTCGGCCGGCACATCGGCGACAGCGTCAAGGACGGCCTTGCTTCCTGGCGCAAGCAGGAACGCCCGGCTGAATCCGACCAGGACTGGGATGAACTCGGCCGCAAGATCGAGGAGCGCATCCGCGAGGAAATGAAGAAGAACCGTGGCTAGTCTGTCTCTTCGTCCGGTCCGACTCCTCACTGCTCTCTGCTCCCTCCTCTCTTTCACGCTTGCCGCCCAGTTCGTCCGCGAGCCGAGTTACACACTGCCGGCCGAGGAGACGCGCATCGGCGACATCTACTTCGGCGGCACGATGTTCCGCATCGAAGGCCGGCTCGACGGCTCGGCTGTTGCCGGGGCTCAGTCCATCAACGTTTCGGGCCCGGTCACGCGCAACCTCTTCCTCGCCGCCCAGAGCATTGACGTCTCGGGTACCGCGGCCGGAGACTTGGTTGCCGTCTGCGCGACGCTCACTGTCAGCGGCCGAATCGGCGGCGCAGTCCGGGCCGGCGCCGGCACGGTATTCATCAACGGCGGCGTAGGCCAGGACGTGATGGCCGGCTGCGCGAACCTGGTCATCGGCAAGAACTCCGAAGTCCGGGGCGACGTCGCCGCCGGCTGCCGGTCGCTTGAAATCGCTGGCACGGTTCGCGGCGACGTCAATGCGGTTGCCAACGAAGTCGTCATCTCCGGCGCGATTGACGGCGACGTCGACGTGACCGTGGCCGACAAGCTGACACTCACCCCGGACGCCCGCGTCTACGGCAACCTGCGCTACCGTTCGAGCAAGAAGCTGGACGTGGGCAACCCCGACATGGTCTTCGGCAATATCGAGCACGTCCAGCTCACCTCTCCCAAGGGAATCGACGACCTCAAGCAGATGAAACCCCGGCCCGGCATGTTCGTCACGTTCTTCCTGCCGTTCACGATTCTCTCGATAATCGGGGCGCTGGTGGTCGGGTTCCTGCTCGTGGCAATCTGGAAGCACGTGCTCAACGAGGGCTTGAGCCGCTCGCTTGCCCACTGGGGTCGGACCGTCGGGTTCGGCGCCATCGGGTTTCTCGTCGGCCCGATGAGCATACTGGTCGCGTTCGCGCTCATCATCACGATTCCGGCCGGCCTCATTACCGCGGCCGCGTACTTCGTCTGCCTCTACCTCGCCAAGGTGCTTGCCGGCATGTTCACCGGCCGGCTGCTGTTCCGGATATTCGGCGCGCCCGAGGTCTCGCTCTGGTGGGCCGCGCCGGTCGGCATCACAATCGTATTCGGCCTGTGCGCCATCCCCTTCGCGGGGTGGGTAATCTGGCTCGCAAGTATGGCTGTTGGTTTCGGGGTCATCGCCGAGCTGTTCGGCATGTCCCGCAGCCTTTAGGACTGGAGGAACTTCGCTGGCAGACAATACGACCGGAGGCGCATCATGACCCCGCCGGACTCGGTCGGGCCGAATACCAGGGCGGTTCACAGCGAGGGTGACGGGGAGTACAAGCACCGGGCGGTCAGTTGCCCGATATACCAGACGTCGGCCTTCTCCTTTGACTCCGCCGAGGTCGGCGCCAGCCTGTTCCGGGGCGAGACGCAAGGGTTCATCTACACCCGTTTGGGCAACCCGACGACCGAGGCGTTGCAGAACACCATTGCCGCGCTCGAGCACGGCAGCTCGGCGCTCGCAACCGCCTCGGGAATGGCGGCGACATCGACCCTCCTCGTCGGCCTGCTCAAGTCGGGCGACCACGTCGTCTGCAGCCACGCGGTCTACGGCCCGACCCGCGTTCTGCTCGAACGGGAACTGGTGCGGTTCGGAATCCGCTCAACGTTCGTCGAGACGTCCGATACCGATGCGGTCCGCGCCGCGCTGGAACCCGGCACGCGCCTGCTCTTCATCGAGACGCCGGCGAACCCGACCCTGACCGTCACCGACCTTGCCGCCTGCGCCGAGCTGGCGCGGGCGCGCGGCGCGCTGATGGCCGTCGACAACACCTTCGCCAGCCCCTATCTGCAGACGCCGCTCGACCTCGGTGCGGACGTTGTCGTCCACTCGCTGACCAAGTTCATCAATGGGCATTCCGACGTCGTCGCCGGGATGATCGTCCTGCGCGACCGGGACCTTCACAAGCGACTGCGGTCGGCGTTGACGACATTGGGCGGCACCGTCGACCCGCACCAGGCCTGGTTGGTACTGCGCGGGACGAAGACCTTGGGGCTGCGCATGGCCCAGGCCCAGGCTTCGGCCCAGAAAGTCGCCGAGCGCCTGCGCGGCCACAAGGCGGTTGCCTGGGTCTCCTACCCCGGTTTGCCCGACCACCCGCACCACGAGCGCGCGCGGCGCCAGATGCGCGGATTCGGGGCGATGGTCTGCTTCGGCCCGCACGGCGGCTATCCCGCGGTGCAGCGCATCCTGAACCGGGTGCGGCTCTGCACTCTGGGCGTGTCGCTGGGCGGCGTCGAAACCCTGATTCAGCACCCGGCGACGATGACCCACGCCAGCCTGTCGGACGAGGCCCGGGCTGCGGCCGGCATCGGGCCGGACCTAATCCGCCTCGCCCTCGGCATCGAGGACGCTGAAGACTTGATCGCTGACCTCGACCAGGCGCTGGCCGAAGGCTAGCCACCACCGAGGTTTCCGTCCATTGGTCGTGACGATTGTCTGGAATGAGGAGGAAACGTGAACCAGAAAGACCCAGCCGTGCCGGTCGGTGCTCAGCGATACATTGACGAAGCGCGCCGGTCGCTAGAGGCTCGCGCCGAGGCCCTGCGTCGGGTGCGCCGGCTTCGCTTCGACACCATCGCGGTCCACGGCCTGTACACAGTCGCCGAGTCGCTCGACCACAACCATGGCGCGATAATGGAGCCGACCCTGTTCTCGTCGGCACAGGCCTACCGCGACTCGAACGAGATGGAGCTTGCCCTTGGCTACAAGATACCGACCTGGTGCTACACCCGCATCCATAATCCGACGCTCGGGTTCCTTGAAGACAAGCTCGCCCTGCTGGAAACCTACGGTTCAGACATCGAGGCCGGGTGCTGCGTCTACTCCTCGGGGATGGCCGCCATCGGCAACACGGTCGACGCGCTGATGGTCCTGCCCGGCACCAAGCCGCCAAATTTCGTCTCTTCCTGCCAGCTCTACGGCGGTACCTACCAGCTCTTCGACGCACGCCTGAAGCGCGAGCGCGGCGTGGACGTCAGGATGGTCGTTGACACGAGTAACCTCGACGAGTGGCGTCGGAACATCGACAAGAATACCCGGTTCCTCTACGGCGAGATGCCCTCCAACCCGGGCCTCGCTTTCTTCGACGTCGCGGCGGTTGCCGAACTGGCGCACGAACACGGCATCCCACTCGTACTCGACACGACCATCGCCTCGCCCGCGCTGCTGCGACCGCTGCTTCACGGCGCGGACGTGGTCATCCACTCCGCCACCAAGGTGATGAGCTGCTCGGGGTTCGGAATGGCCGGCGCGGTCATCGCCCACATGCCGATTGTCTCAAACATCCCGAACGATGAACTGAAGGCCGACTTCGCGCTCTACCTCAAGCGCTACCCCCAGCGCGAGCAGGGCGGCTGTCTCCACCCCTTTCAGGCCACGATGACCCTCACCGACCTGCGCACGCTGCGCGCCCGGGTGGACGCCTGGAGCCAGACCGCGATGACCGTGGCGCGATTCCTCGTGAAACACCCGGCCGTGCTCGCGGTCAACTACCTCGGGCTCGAGAGCTACCCCCTGCACGAAGTAGCGAAGAAGTACCTTTGGCTGGTCGACGCCGAGCACGACGAGCGCTACGGCAAGCCGGTCAACCGCTACACGCACATGATGTCGTTCCGCGTGAAGGGCGGCCCGGCCGCGACGCGGAAGGCCTTCGACCGGCTCGAGCTGATCTGGCGCGCCACCGACTTGGGCCGGGTCAAGACCGTGGCCACCATCCCGGCCATCTCCACACACCTGCTGCAGGGCGAGGAAGCGCGCAAGAAAGCCGACGTCCCCGCCGACCTCATCCGCCTCTCAGTCGGCGCCGAGCATCCGGACGACATCATTGGAGACTTGGACCAAGCGTTGAGCGCAGCGAAATAGCGCATGTCAGGGCTCCTGTACTCGACGAATCTCAAGTCGCCTGATGTCGACTTGAGGAGCGCGCTGCTTCAGGGCCAGGCCCCGGACAAGGGCCTGTACATGCCACGCGAGATTCCGCAAATCCCGCTCGACGAGATTGTCGGGTTCCGCGACAAGACCTACCCTGAGGTCGCGTTCGCAGTCCTCAAGCGCTGTTCGCAAGGTCTGATTCCCGACGATGAACTGATGCGGCTTTGCGCCGAGTGCTACGACTACGAAGTGCCGCTCGAACAAGTCTACGGCCGGACTTTCCTGATGCGCCTCGACCAGGGCCCGACCGCGAGCTTCAAGGACTTCGCGGCCCGCATGATGGCGCGGATGATGCGCTACTTCCTCGCGCAGGAAGGCGGCGCACTGTCCGACAGGGGCCGCGGAGGCCAACTGGTCATCCTGACGGCTACTTCGGGTGATACGGGCTCCGCAGTGGCTAGTGCGTTTCACAACGTCGACCGCATCTCGATGGTCGTTCTATTTCCTGTCAAGGAGGTATCGGACCGCCAGCGCAAGCAGATGACGACACTCGGCGGGAACGTCACTGTGATCGGCGTCGACGGTCAGTTCGACGACTGCCAGGCCTTGGTCAAGCGCGCCTTCGCCGACCCGGAACTGAAGCGCATCCGCTTCTCGTCCGCCAACTCCATCAACATCGGCCGGCTCCTGCCGCAGGCGGTCTACTACCTCTACGCGTGGGCCAAGCTGCAGGAGAAGGGCGAGGCAGCGGTGATCTCGGTCCCGTCGGGCAACTTCGGCGACATCTGCGGCGGCCTGATCGCGCGTGGGATGGGCCTGCCGGTAGCGCGGTTTGTCATCGCGACCAACGCCAACGACGAGTTCCCGAAGTTCGTCGCCACCGGCAAGTATGAGAAGATCGTGCCGTCGCGCGTCTGCATCTCCAATGCGATGAATGTCGGCCACCCCTCGAATCTGCCGCGGCTCGTCGCCCTGTACGGCGGCGTGATGGACGAGCTGGGCAAGGTCACAAAGGAACCGGACTTCGTTTCGCTTCGGCGCGACGTCTACTCGGTGAGCATCGATGACGAAGGAACGCGGCAGGCGATCAAGGACGCCTGGCGCAAGTACAAGACCATGCTCGAACCCCACGGCGCGGTCGGCTGGGCCGGCCTCGAGCGCTATCTGGAGCACTTAGGCACTGGAGCACTTGCGCACTCTCCTCTGTCCATCTCCATCGAAACCGCGCACCCGGCCAAGTTCCCGGAGGAGATCCAGCATCTGCTTGGCGTCGACCCGCCACTGCCGCCGTCGCTCGCCGGCCTCGATGCCAAACCCGAGCACTACGAGAAAGGCCCGAACGACTACGGGTGGTTCAAAGCGTTCCTGCTGAAGGTATTCAAGGGATAAAGGGATAGAGTGCCGTGCAGGAATTCCCCAGCCTTCACTTCCTCCCTTTGTCCCTCGATCCCCTGATCCCTTGCCCGTGAAGTACATCATCTTCCTTGCGGACGGCGCGGCCGACTTCCCGGTCCCCGAACTCGGCAACAAAACCCCGTTGCAGGTGGCGAAGAAGCCTGCTATCGACCGCATCGCCCGCCTCGGCCGCTGCGGCTCGTTCGTAACGGTCGACGAAGACATGCCGCCCGGGTCGGAAGTCGCGAACCTGACCGTGCTTGGGTACAACGCGCACGAGTACTACCAGGGCCGCGGTGTCATCGAGGCCGCCTCGATGGGCGTCAAGCTGAACGACACCGACATCGCGATGCGCTGCAACCTCATCTGCATCGCCGACGGCCGCATCAAGAATCACTCCGCAGGGCACATCTCGACACCGGAAGCACACAAGCTCGTCCGGCATATCGACCGCTATGTTGGCGACGACGACGCGCGCTTCTTCCCCGGCATCTCCTACCGTCATCTGTTGGTGCTGGACCAGGGCTCGACCGACTTCGAGTGCTTCCCGCCCCACGACCATGTCGGTGAGAAGGTTGAGGACCTGATGATTGTCCCGAAGTCCGATGAGGCCAAGCCGACCGTTGACCGGCTGAACGACATGATTCGCTGCTCGTGGGAACTCCTGCCCCGGCATTCGATCAACGGGGAGCGAGTCAAAGCCGGCAAGGACCCGGCCAACTCAATCTGGTTCTGGTCCCAGGGCCGCAAGCCGAAGATGGAAACGCTGAAGGAGCAGTACGGCATCACCGGCGCAGTCATCTCCGCGGTCGACCTGGTAAAGGGCCTCGGCGTCTACGCCGGGCTCGACGTGACTGACGTGTCCGGCGCGACCGGCCTGATTGACACCAACTACGAGGGCAAAGCCGATGCTTGCCTGAAGGCGCTCGAGGACCACGACTTCGTCTACGTTCACGTCGAGGCGACGGACGAGGCAGGACACGCGCGGGATGTGAAACAGAAGGTGCTCGGCATCGAGTACCTCGACTCGCGCCTCGTCGCGCGCGTGATGAAGGGCATTGGGGAAAAGGGAATCGAGGCAACCGTCGCGGTGCTACCGGACCACCTGACTCCGGTTGCCAAGGGCAACCACGTCCATGGTCCGGTCCCGGTCGCCATCCTCAGCCCCGGCCTGGAGCCCGACTCAGTCCAGACCTACGACGAAGCCGCCTGCGCCTCCGGTTCTCTTGGCCTCCTCCGCGGCGACCGGTTCATACGCACGGTCCTAGGCCAACAATGAGTGTTCGCGCTCGGCGAAAACAGGGGACAGTCCCTCGGAGCGCCTGCGTCGGACGTGCCCGGGGCACCGTAGGAACGAGCGGCGCGGTACAGTCCCCGTTTTCCCCCTGTCTCTTGCTCCCTCGACCCCGTGGTCTTTCGATCTTTAGATATCTATGAGTCTGCTTCTCGCTCTCGCCCTCTTCAGCCAGCCAGCACCAGCCACTCTCCGCGACTCGCTTCCCCGACCGCTTCCCTGTTCGTCTGCCACTCGACCACTGGACCTCTTGACCACTCGACCACCTTCCGAACCCGACCGCTGGTTCGCGATGGACAAGTTCTGGCACTTCTCAGCCAGCTTCGTCACCGTGGGCGCGGCGTATCACCTCGGCGCCAACCGGGTCAGACTGTCACGGCCCTGGCCTGCCCGCCTTGCCGTCGGCGGCACGATAACCTTGGGCGTGGCAAAGGAATTCCACGACTTGGCTGGACCGGGGAAACACTTCTCGTGGAAGGACCTGGTGGTTGACGCCGCCGGTGTCTGCGCGGGCTACTTCGCCTTCATCCACCACTTCTAGCAGCCGGGCGAAGAACCCGCCCGGTCTCGGCTGCGGTCTGTCTACAAGCGAGATGCGGTGGGCGGTGCCGAGCCGCTGAGCGCTGCCCTGGCGTCCGTGAGAGGATGAACGCCGGACCAGGAGTTCAGCACCGCCCGACCAAGGAGGATATCCGGTGGCCGAAGGACGGTCACGAGCGATCCGAGCGAGCAGGGCCGACCGCCACTTCGAACGCTATTGGCCCGATTTGCGGTCTCACCACCACGCCTGACCCGTCCGCCGCCGCGCTTTCCATCACCAAGGCGCAGTCAAACGGCAGCCTCAGGCAGAAGCGGCCGAGCGCGTGGGCCGACTCGCTATCTGCCGGCGCCGCGCGCCGCGTGACCTTGAACCCGACCAGCGTTGTGCCGGTCCCGACGCTGAACTGCACGAGCACCTGCTGCTGCGGTTCCGGCGCATTGGCAAGGGCCGCGCCCGCCACTGCCAGCAGAACCATCATCGCTGCCCAGTACCTCATAGTTGCCTCCTCAAGAGCCGCCCACGCCGCCTCAAGCCTTGATGCTGAAAGGCGGGTAGCGGTCGGTCGATAGCAGCACCGCGTACCAGACTACCCGCATCTGCCAACGCTTCACCCCGACCACGAAGTTGAACAGGGCGCGCGGGTACCGGCCCGTGAAGAGAATCGCGAACCAGGCGATGATGAAGCAAAAGCACGCGGCGATGTTGACAGACGCCAGCACGACCAGGTGCGGAATGACGAGCAGCCACTTGACGAGTGGCAGCCAGCGGTTGAGTTCGGTCTTCGCGTCCGGATAGGAAACCTCCAAGTGGACCGCCTGTTCCTCGTCGGTTGAGGGGTACTCGTCGCGCAACACGGCGAAGTACGCGCCCACCCTCAGGCAGAACCGGGCGAGGCTGACGTTCCAGTCGAACCACCAGCGCGGGTACTTGCGCCGGAAGAGAATCATCAACAGCGCCGGCGCGATGGCAAAACCGGCGGTCGACCATACGAAACCTCGACCTGCCTCCTCCACGCCGTAGTCGTAGCCAGTGCCGACGAGCAGGATGAGTATCACCGCTATCGGCATAACCAACACCAGGCGGAAGAAGACGGACAAACGCTTCCGTGGCCCCTCAGGATACTCAACCGTGAAGCTGACAGGATACGGTCTGCCGGTCGCGTCCATCAGACCTCCCTCGCCGCCCAGGCCGGTACGCGCGCATCTCGGCACCGGGGCTCGGCGGGCCAACTGGCCCGGTACGTGCCGCCCGGCGCCTGGGGCTGCGAACCGCATCCCAGCAGCGCAACCGTTACCACTGCCAATGCCAGAATCGCTTTCATCCTAACCT
>CAYOCZ010000020.1:13119-18734 GCA_964402475.1 uncultured bacterium
CCCAGCAGCGCAACCGTTACCACTGCCAATGCCAGAATCGCTTTCATCCTAACCTCCTCTTGTCCGGACCTGCTAGTTCACGGTCTCAAAGCCCGTCGTGGGCACGCCCGCGACCTCCGGCACCGCCGGCGGGCGCACCACGACCTCGGGCATCAGGTTCGCACGGGCGACCACCTCGGGCATCACATGGGAGCCGGGCGCGGCCACCACGACCTCAGGAACGACCGTGAGCCCCGCTACGCCGGCTACGTCCCGGACCTCAACCACATAGGGCGAACCGGCCGGCTTGGATCCGGCCAAAGCCCAGGCCGCCGCAGCAACCAGCAACGAAGCGACAATCGCTACCGCTAGAATCGTCTTCATTTCTTCTCCTTAGCTGCCTCGCGCCGTTGCGCCGCGTCCTCGCGGTCAGCCTTGCGCCGCAATGCGCGTATCTTCTCGATGTTCAGCCACGGCCGCATCACCTCATAGAAACTGTCGTCGGTAACGTACCGGCGGCCGAATCTCTTCACCTCGGTCGCAATCTCGTCCTTTGACTTGCCGGACCAGATCAGCTGCCCGGCCCGGTCAAAGGCGAACTCGTGGAAGGCGCCGCTGAACGCCTGCATCGCCAGGTACGGGTCCTTAATCCACACCGCCCGTTCCACCGCGGCCCCGTCCTTCTTCAGCAGCGAGTACAGCGCCTCCTTGCTGTCCACGACGACGTTCATCCAGTCCGCCTTCCAGACCTCGAGTTGCATCGCCGGCTTCTTCGGGGCAAGCACCTCGCACCCCTTCACGTCACCCGGCTCGTAGACCATCACCCATATCTTCAGGCCCCGCTTCGCCGCCGCCTCCAGGTCGCCGCGCAGGTGCTTGAGCGGCCCCGGGAAGATATCCACCAGGGCAACGCCCTTGGCCTCGCGCAACATCGTCTTGGCCCGGCCGTAGACCTGGTCCGGCGTGGTCAACTGGTAGATTCCGCCCTCGACCGCGCCCGCGGTCAGTCCCTTCAACTCCTCCTCGAGGTGGCCGCGCATCGTATCCAGCCTGCGCTTCATCCCATCGAAGAATTCGTTCACCGGCAAGGCGGTATAGGTCCGGCCTCGGCCGCTCTCGTCGACGATGATTGCGCCCTTCTTGTGCAGGGCGTCCAGCGCCTTGTAGGTATTCGGCACCGGTTTGCCCGCGAGCCGCGCAATCCGGTATCCGGTCGCCTTCGGCTCCTGCAGCAGGGCCACGTACACCGCCGCCTCGGCGCCCGAGAACCCAAGCTCGCTCAGATGGTCGGTTATGCTTTCTTTCATCTTCTAGTCCTCAAGTTCGTTGTTTGCTACAACCATTAGTAATCAAATACTACTAATGTTCCTCCGGCTGTCAACAACTATTTTCGAGCCCGGTTAGAGGCGGATCGTGAAATCCACCCGACTCCAGGTCGGAGAGGGCCTCCGATTTGGAGTCAGAGGCTGGCAGCCATGCTCTGGCAATTCCGGGCTTCCATTGGCTTGACCCTCTTCCATTCCTGCCATAGAATCGGCCAACCGAAGGGAGAACAGATGAACTGTGCGAAGTGCGGCAAAGAAATTCCGGAAAGCGCGAAGTTCTGCCCGAGCTGCGGCGCGGACACGGCCCCGCAGCCGGCGGCGCCGGCCGCGGCCGACGACCGCAAGGACTGGCTGACCGCCCTGCTCCTCTCGATATTCCTGGGCGAGCTCGGGGTGGACCGGTTCTATCTCGGCTACATCGGGCTCGGAGTATTGAAACTACTCACCGCCGGCGGATGCGGCATCTGGTGGCTGATAGACGTCATCCTCATTGCCACCGACGGTCTGAAAGACGCCAACGGGAGGCCGTTGCGCAAGAAGCAGTAGCGATGGTCCAGGAAGACGAGGTCAGAAGTCAGAAAGCGCACTGTCCGACAGGGGCCGCTGAGGCCAATGCAGAAGTCAGAATGGCTGACGTCGTACTCTGAATCTCGGTGGCAGGCGGCCCTGTTGCTGGCCGTGGTCGTCGCGTTGGTCGCCATCCCGCCGTCGTTGGTTGAGCGGCTGCCCTCGGTTTGCCTGAACCGGCACATCTTCGGGTTCTGCCCGGCCTGCGGCAGCCTGCGGGCGCTGGTACGGCTGTTCCACGGCGACGTCGCGGGCGCGGTCCGGTTCAACCCCAACGTCCTGCTTACCGGGCCGGTCCTTGTTCTTCTCCCGCTTGCCAGCCTCCGGCGCGCTGGTCCGCACGCTCCAGGACGGCGCTCTCAAGCCCGGCTACTACTCAGCCGCCTGGAACGGCCGGGACGGTTCCGGCAGGCTCCTGTCATCCGGCATCTACCTCTACCGGCTCGAGGCCGGCAACTACTCGGCTACCGGCAAGGTTCTCCTCAGCCGCTAGAATGTAGCCTGCACCTCTGACCGAAACCGGGGCGGCGTCATGCCGCCCCGGTCTTTCTTCTCTCCGCCCGTTCGTTGGCGGAATCAGCTTGACCCCGCAAGGGGTGACCGCATAATAGAGTGCTGCCGTCCTGTGTGGAGCGGCAGCACCGATGCGACCGAGGGACCTAGCCTCTGTTTCGCTCCCGGCAGTTCACGTCGCCCGGGGTGGTACAAGTCCTCCGGTGCCGGCAGAAGGAACAACTTGGTTCGGGCCTGCGCAGCGACAACCCTTGGTTGTTAGGCCTTCCGAGGGAACCAGGCGTAGTTCTGTCGTGCGCAGGCCTCTTTCTGTGCGGGCTTGGGACACGATCCGTATTGTCAGCCAATCCGGTCATGTCCCCGCCTGGCTTCGTGTCTTGGCGTCTTTGTGGTAGAACTCCGGTTCTGTTCCGTAGGCCATCCCCGAGCAACTTGGCATGCCGCCATGCACCGTACAGGTAACGCCTCACGGGTAGTACGTCCACAGTACGGGTATGGTAGACTCCTCGATGTCGGCGTGGATGATAGTCTTCCCGATGCCGATGCGCCGGAAGCCGTTCTTCAGGAGCGCTTGCACCAGCTTGTACCTGTCCCCATCGGTCCAGACTTTGATGTCCGCCGCTTTCCCGACAAGGTGCCGCGAGAAGGTGCGGCCGCCCTCCTCCATGTTGTGCAAGTGGCACCGGAAGCCCGAGGCGATTTCCATCGGCCCGTAGCCCGACCGCACGCATTCCAGTTTGAGGCACAGCCGGCGGAGGTTGCTGATTTGGACGCCATGACAGCAGGGGCACCACAGCTCACCGAGACGGAAGTGCTTCGTGAGCGGGTAGTCACCTTCCATGATGGCCGTCATGCTTCGTCCTTCCATCGCACGGGCAGCCCCGTGGCCCGGGCAGTTTCGGCGAGCTGCTGCTTCACCTCCGGCCAGTCGTAGCCGCGGGCGAAGTGGTTCAGCGGTCCCACCCAAACTGGGTCAACCGGACAGCCGGCCAGGGCGAAGAGCACGCCCCGGGCCGACTCCAGGTCGAGCACCGGTTCCAGCGATACCCACGTCTTGATGCCGGCCTGCTGCGCGGCGGCCAGCGCGTTGATACGCTTGCCGATGTTGCCGGCGAAGGGCTCCCAGTAGCGGGCGAGGTCAGGGTCGCACGTGGTCAGGGTGATGCCGTAGGTGTCGGTTTCCCCCAGCTCTTTGAGCGTCGACGGCTCGAGGATTCCGGACTTCGAGAGGAGCTGCACCGGGAAGCCGAACCGGTGTAGCACGTGGATAACCCGGTTGGTGAAGTCGGGCGGCGTCCCGGTCGGGAGCGGGTCGCCAAGAAATGAAAGATGGACCGCGGGCCGCTCGTCGGTGACTGCGGCCCACTCTTCGCAGGACTGCGCGAGGTCGGGCAGGAGCCCCTCGCGGGGCTGCGGCGCGCGGGAGAAGAAGTCGAATGCGGACTGGTGGAGTATGCGCGGGCAGTAGCAGTAGCGGCAGCCGTGCGAGCACCGGTGGAAGATGTTCACGGCCAGTTCGGCATACGCCGCGGCCTTGCCGCGGGGCTGATATAGCGTGGTCACGGTTCACTCCTCGAGCCATATCAGCTGGCCGCACGGCAGCCGGCGCCACCTGTGGCTAAGGTAGCCGTGGAAGTACGCACGGGCGGCGGACGGTGCCATTGTGGACCGCAGGCGCGGGGGCCTGCGGGCGCGGCGGTCGGCCCGGCCGTGCAGGAACCCGTGATGCATCAGCGGCTTCGATTCGAGGAAGTAGGGTACGGTCTTGGAATCCCTGGGAGTCGGCGCGCTACGCGTTGAGTTTGACACTGCCCACCTCCGAGCTCGTCGGGATTATGTCCAAGGCGAATGTGACTGCGGACGAGGGCAGCCCGGTCAGCGAGATGTGGATGCGCATGTAGCCGGTGCGGGGTGGTTCGATGACGATGTCGGCGGGGTGCTTGAGCGGTGCGCGGGTGAGTTCGGCCACCGCCGCGAAACGGACCGGAGAGCTAGCCATTGAGCGCCTCCGGCGAGACTTTGGCGCAGCCCTTGCGTTTCACACGCCAGATGTGCCAGCAGCCGGCCCGGGACTCGTTGGCGTAGAAGAGTTTGAACGTATCGAGCAGATAATCGTAGCGCTCGGCCAGGAGTCCGCGGAGCTGGTTCGCGGACTTCCCGCACTTGACCTCGACGATGGCGGGACTGCCGTCGGCCAGGCGTATCATCATGTCGGGTCCGGTGCGGGTCCCGGTGACGATCCGGCGGGGGTGACACCCGTGCTGCTGCAGCATCGAGAGGAACCGTTGAATGCGGGCCTGCTCGAAGGTGGTCTTGAAGGGGTCGCGTGGCACGTAGTGGATGGAGAAAGCGTCTCCATCTGTCGATGGGAATGGACGGCACTGGCCGGTCGTGACGAGAAACTACCAGTGGCCCCTCTGGTCGCAGGCAGCCGACACGTGTCGGACGGCCGCGAGGCTGTTCTTACACAGCGTGTCCATCGCGAGACGAAACGACTCGATCTTGGTCTTGAGCTGGCGACGCTGCCAGGCAAACCTGCTGGTGTCGCGGGGCTTCATGACGCCGACCTGGGCGCGACGGATGCCGCCACCTGCTTCTTGCCTACGGCCCGGGCCGCGTGCTCGAGCTCGTCGGCACGGTGGTGAAAGACCTGGATGGACCGGCGCGGGGATTCGTCGTAGCAGGACTGGAGCCGGTCGGCCTTGTCGCCCAGCAGTCGCTGCAGCTTCTCCAGGTTGAGGGTGCGGGACCGGTCGAGCGTGCGGACGACGCGGTACGGTCCGGCCTCCAGTCTCCGGATGCGCATCGCGGCCATGGCGGCGAGCAACTGGTCGCGCGCCTCTTCACGGACATTCGTGGCGTACTTGGCTGAGTCGCGGCCCGCGTAGTAGGCAGCTGCCAGCCTCGTCACCACGTCCATTGCTGCGTTGCGGGCGGCTTCGTTCATTTCGCTCATACGGCGGAACGCCGCGCCCTGAATCAGCTTAGGCATGCAGACCTCCTTGGTTGTTAGGCTGTAGCTATGGTGACGGACGCACTCGACATGTAAAGCAGACGGAGTGTCCACTTCCAACCATCCGCTACGCTGCCTGACCAAAGGAGGGATCGAGAGAACGAGGGATGAAGGGATCTAGCGTGGGGACCGGGATCCCGGGCTGGCAGGAGAGAATCTGCGCAATCTGGGGCTGTTGAAAAAGCCTTGACACCATTCTGGCGGTAGATGCGTCTAAA
>CAYOCZ010000021.1:0-18655 GCA_964402475.1 uncultured bacterium
TCGCCGGAGTGATGGACGGGCACATCGGTGGTTTCGTCCACGCCTTTCTTACCCGGCCCGAGGCAGCTGGGGACGGGAACACGGAACGGGGCCAACCACAAAGGCACAAAAACACGGGATCTACCTCCGGCAAAGACGACTGACCCTTGGTGAGTTGGTGTCTTCGCTGCTAGCATCCGGCCCGGCCGAAAACCGCCCAATCCAAGTCTTGACAAACGGGTTTCAGGGTATTACAGTTCAGCCCGAAAGAGAATAAACTGCGCCGGCAGGCCTGTACCAGCCGGCCTTGAATGGAGGTCTCAATGAAAGTATCGGTCGACAAAGAGCTGTGCACTGGCTGCGAGTTGTGCGTCAGCAGCTGTCCGGACATCTTCGAAATCGACGGCGACGTGGCCAAGGCCAAGGTCGAAATCGTCCCGGACGGGGCTGAGGAATGCGTCCAGCAGGCGGCTGAAGACTGCCCGTCCAGCGCCATCAAGGTCGAAGACTAGCTCGAGAGCATCGGCGCCCGTCGGCACAACCTGCCGGCGGGCGCCTGCTTTGAGGCCCGGATAGAACAGAATTCAGAGGCAGAGAGGGTGAGCGCAGAACGGCGGTTTGACGGCTAGGATAACCAAGAGACCACAGAGACCGGCACGACATGAATTCGGTTCCACCGTGTCAAACACTCGGCGGTTGAAACACAGTGCCGGGCAGCGAGCCGCGGGACGCCCGCCTAGCTCCGCCGCAGCCCTCCTGAGATTTCTCTTGACACAGTAAGTCCATAGGTTAACATGATTTGTCGGACGCCGTGAGGCCTGGTATCCGGCAAATAGTGTAAGGTCTCGAGAGTGCTTGTGGTCGGCCGGGAGTCTATGAGTCAGGTCTGTATGTACTACGTGCCCGCACCCGTAGTTCCGTAACGAGCCCCAAGCGTAAACCTGTTCGGAGGTAGATACATGGGAAAGCGCGTGTTTGTGGGGAACCTTCCCTTCAGCGCGACCGAGGACCAGCTGCGCGAGCTGTTCAGCCAGCACGGCGAGGTATCCTCGGCTGAGATCGTTAAGGACAAGTTCACCGAGCGTTCCCGCGGATTCGCATTCGTGGAAATGGCTACGGACGAAGCGGCGGTAGCGGCCGTCGCAGCTCTGAATCAGCACCAGATGGATGGCCGTCCGCTGACCGTGAACGAGGCCCGCGCCCGCACCGAGAGTCGCGGCCCGCGCGATGGTGGAAACCGCGGCGGCGGCGAACGCGGCAATCGCTGGTAGTACTGTCCTGGTTAACTACGGGCGGGCTTTGTGCCCGCCCGCTGATTTTGTCAGGAGTTGATGCGGGAGAAGATGATAGCCAGGACCATGGTCGCGCCGATCGCCACGGTCCAGCCGATGAAGGTGCCTGTTACGCAACCGGAGTCGCGGCGGTACGTCTTGAGCACGTCGGCGTGCGAGAGCTTGACCTTAACCGTGTCTTCCGGCATCACGTAGACCCAGTCGGTGCCAACCCGCACCGAGCCGGCCTCATAGCTTGAGAGCAAGCCGGGCTGGTCCGGGATTGCCCCGAGCTCACGCAGCTTGTCCCAGAACTGCTCCGGCGCCTCACCGGAAGCGGCCTTGTAGACCGTCTTCGGCGGAAAGAGGCTGACGAAGTGCTTGCCCGGCAACGCCTCGACGACGGCGGGCGAGACGGTCATCGGCACCGAGGTGGCGTCCAGATAGACCTGGTCGGGCAGCGAGTCCGTCTCGATTGAGACATAGCCGACCGTGGCCGCGCACGCGACAGCCGCGATGAGAGCAAGGGCACAGCCGATTCGTTTCATCAAAGGGTAGGCGCAGATAATACCCGGCAGCTCGCCGGAGGTCAAACAATCCACTTGGCACAAGGCAGAAGGGATGAAGGCTGGCCGTTCAGCTTCATTTCCTGTTTCAGCCTTTCCACTTCCATCCTTACTCCTGCCCTGCCCGCTTGACACTGCTGACCCGAACCGTATGATGGACAGTGATCCGTAGGAAGCGTGCCGCTGCAGCGCCGCCAGCGCCAGCAGGCCCAACAGAAAGGCAATACAATGCATGACCCAATCGGCCTTCTTTTCCCCGGGCAGGGCTCGCAGTTCGTCGGGATGGGCGCGGACCTCTACGCAAAGTTCGCGCCGGCCCGCGACGTGTACGACCGCGCCGAGCAGGCGCTCGAGCTGCCGATCAAGGCGCTCTCATTCGAGGGCCCGGAGGACGAGCTGCGCCAGACCCGCTACACGCAGCCCGCGATCCTGACCCATTCGCTTGCGGCGCTGGCCGCCTTGCCGGGGATGGGCCCGATCTTGGCCGCAGGACACAGCCTGGGTGAGTATACGGCGCTCCACGCTGCGGGCACGCTCGACTTCGACTCCGTAATGAAGCTCGTGAAGCGCCGCGGTGCACTCATGTATGCCGAGGGCGAGAAGAACCCGGGCACGATGGCCGCAATCATCGGCATGGAGGCGGCGGCGGTCGAGCTGCTCTGCAAAGAGGTGAGCGGCGTGGTCGTGCCGGCCAACTACAATGAGCCGAAGCAGACGGTCATCTCCGGCGAGGTCCCGGCGGTCAAGGCTGCGGCCGAGTTGGCCAAGACCCGCGGCGCGCTGAAGGCCGTGCTCCTGCCTGTCTCCGGCGCATTCCACTCTCCCCTGCTGAAGGAGTCGGCCGCAGAATTCGCGGACTATCTCGGGCAATTCGAGATCCGCACGCCCGCGTTCCCGGTCATCGCCAATGTCACCGGGCAGCCGGTTACGACGGCCGACCAGGTCCGCGACTGCCTGACAAAACAGCTCACATCGCCCGTCCGCTGGGTAGCGACGATGACAAGCGCAAAGGGTCTCGGCTGCACGAAGTTCCTCGAAGTCGGCCCGGGCACCGTGCTGTCCGGACTTGCGCGCAGGATCGACCGCGAGTTGTCGGTTACTGCCATCGGCAAGGTCCCCGACGTGGAAGCCCTGACCGCGACAACAGGCTGAGAGACGCACGATGGACTGGAGACTACTGGTTACGACCTTCGGCTCGATCTTCCTGGCCGAACTCGGTGACAAGACGCAGCTTGCCACGCTCGGCTTTGCCGCCGGCAAGAACACGCTCGTGCCCGTCTTCATCGGCAGCTCGCTCGCCCTGGTCACGAGTTCACTTCTCGCCACATTGCTTGGCAGCACTCTGGCAAGGGTATTGCCGATTCGCTGGGTCCATCTCGGGGCCGGCATCATCTTCATCGTGCTCGGAGCGCTGCTCGTAGTCAGAACAATCCGGGCTTCGTGAAGATCAAGTGCATGCCCGAGGACTTCCAAGTCTTCGAGCAGCTTCGGATTCGGCTGAAGCGTGCGGGGCCTTTCTCAATCTACCGGCTGCAGAAGCGCTTCTGGAACACGCTGGATGTCATCCGCGAACTGGAGCAGCGCCACGGCCTGCGCCGCATCGGCCGGGCGGGCTTGAAGGACCGCTACTCGGTCTCAACTCAGTACATCTCCATACCCGGCCGGGGCCCGTGCTCTATCCGGGAGAAGAACTACTCGCTCGAATTCGCAGGCATGGCCGATGAGCCGGTCAGTCGCGAACTGTTGCTCGGTAACAACTTCGACATCACCATCCGTGCCCTCACTGCAGACGAGACCTCGGCCATCGAACAGACCCTGCCGTCGGTCATCCGCTTCGGGTTCCCCAACTACTACGACGAACAGCGCCTTGGCTCGGCCCGTCACGGTCAGGGTTTCATCGCCCGCAGACTAATAGACGGCCATTTCAACGGTGCGCTCAAGCTCTACCTTGCCACCCCGTCGCCAGCCGACGACCCGAAGACGAGGCGCACCAAGAGCCTGATTTCCGAGAACTGGGGTCACTGGGTTGAGTGCGTAAAGCTGGTCCGCCCTGAGGCGCGTCCGGTCATCCAGTACCTCATCCGAAAGCCCAGGGACTTCAAAGGCGCGGTAGGGCTCATCCCGCGCAACCTGCTCGAACTCTTCGTCGGCGCATATCAGGCCTGGGTCTGGAACGAAACCATGTCAGCGACCCTCAGGAGCCTTGGTGTTCCGACCCGCACTGTGGAGTACTCGCACGGGAGCCTCGCGTTCTGGAACAAGCTCTCACCCGAGCACGAAGCGTTTCTCAGTCAGCTCGTCATCCCGGCGGTCGGTCCGGGTGCGGAATTCCCAGGCGAGCGGATAGCACGGATTGCCGCCGAAGTCCTCAGCCGCGATGGACTGACGCTCGAAGCCCTGAAGATGAAGGTCCGGGTCCACGGCGTCTTCTTCAAGGCCTACCAGCGGCGCGCCCGCATCGTTCCGGAACGCGTCAAGGTGACAAAGCCCGTGCCGGACGACATATACCCGGGCCGGAGCATGCTCACGCTCAGCCTGTTCCTGCCTGCCGGCTCCTACGCCACCATCCTCCTGAAACGCCTGTCCCTGCTCTGATGTCCCTGCTGCTCGCGCTCATGCTGCTGCCGGTACAGATACCCGGCGGCATCAGCGTTGACCCGCGTCTGAGCTGGTACACGGTTGAGTCCGAGCACTTTGGCGTTCACTTCTCGTGCCGCGGCCGTCCCGACAGTTCGGACGTCGGACTGGCAAGAGAGGTCGCGAACATCGCCGAGGACGTCCATGCGACCGTGACGCCGGTCACGGGCTGGACGCCGCGAGCGCGAACCCACATCATCATCGCCGACTTCTACGACTACTACAACGGCTGGGCCGCGCCGTTCCCGCGCAACGTCATCACCATCATCCCGACCCCGCCGGGCGGCAGCAAGTCGAATGAGGGCGACTGGCTGCGAACGCTCATCCTCCACGAATACTCGCACATCCTGCAGACCGACCAGGTATCCAAAGTCCCCGCGGCGTTGCGCAGAGTGTTCGGCCGCATCAGCATGCCGAACGCGCTCGCCCCGGCCTGGCTCAATGAAGGCTACGCGGTCTACAACGAAACCAGGTTCACCGACTTCGGCCGCCTGCGGAGCGCCGAGTACGACATGATGGCGCGCGCTGCAGCAGACTCCGGCAGGCTGTTGCCGGCTGACCGCTGCGGCAACTACGAACTCCGGCGGTTCCCCGGGGGCAATGCGCCGTACCTGTATGGGTCCTGGCTACACGGCTTTGTGGCGGCTCGCGGTGACTCCGGCATCTGGGACCGGTACAATCGCAGGCGCTCGGTCGGGTTCCCGTTCTTTGAGAACTTCCATGCCCGGCGGACACTGGGCCGAAGCATCTACCGTGCGTGGGACGAGACCCGCTCTGGCCTCACCGCCAGAGCGACACGAACTGCAGCCCTAGTACGGGAGCAGCCACTGACCCAGCTCCTGCAGGTAACACACAAGGGATTTTGGACCAGCTCGCCGCTGTGGTCGCGATACGGAACCCGGCTCTACTACATCTCGCAGACCGGCCGGGAGTTCCCGGCAATCAAGCTCGTCGAAACCGCGACCGGCCGGACCTATGTACTGCGCAGGAGCCTTGTCACAGGTAACCTGTCGCTCTCTCCTGACGGGCGCGAGCTGGCATTCGCCGAGTTGAACCGCACCGACAACTACTATGAGTACACCGAGATATTTGCGCTCGACCTCACGTCCGGCGGTGTGCGTCAGCTCACGCACGGTCAGCGGGCCCGCGACCCGGACTTCGCCCCAGATACATCCCTGCTCGTCTTCGTCTCAAATGGCAGCGGCCAGAATGACCTGAAGCTGCTCGACCTCGCGACCGGCGAGGTGTCGCGGCTCACTGAGACCGAAGACCATACGGCGCATCACAGCCCGCGGTTCTCGCCCAGCGGCAAGTGGATTGCGGTCGGAGTCAGCCGTCCCGGCGGGTACGCTGACATCGAGCTGGTTGACCGCAGCACCGGCTGGACGATTCCGGTGACTCATGACCGCGCCAATGACCTCTCGCCCGCCTGGTCGAGGACCGGCAAGTTCCTCTTCTTTGTATCGGACCGAACCGGCGTCTTCAACCTCTACGCCTACCAGCTTGCGACCGGCAGGACATACATGGTCACGAACGTCCAGTATGGAGTGTTTGAGCCGGCCATCTCTCCTGACAATCGTCGGATCGCCGTCACGAGCTATTCGGCTTCAGGCTACGATATCGCGGTCACCGACTTCAACTCGGCCTACTGGCAACCCGCCCCCGAGTTCAACGATACGATGCCTGGACATACTGCGGAAACGGGGACTGTCCCGCACGCCGGGCGCTCCGAGAGACTGTCCCCTGTTTCCGCCAACGCTACGCGGCTCTACCACTACAACCCTTTTCCAGGCCTCTTGCCTGCGTTCTGGCTGCCCTGGGCATCACTCTCCAACGAAGCGGGACTTGATGAACTCGGCGCATTCACCCTCGGCTGGGATGCCCTCCAATTCCACAAGTACCAGCTTACGGCCGGGTACCGGTTCAGCCGTTCTTCCCCGTTCCTTTCCGCTGCCTACACGCTTCACCGTTATCGCCCGATTGTGAACGTGACGACTGACCTCGACCGGCACCGACAGGAAGGCAGCATCAACTTCGAGTTGCCGTTCCAGGCCACGAGGCACTCCAACTGGTTGGACCTTGGCATGACTGCAGCCAGGGGACTGTCCCCGGATGGGGACTGTCCCCAGGGCCTGGTGACCACACACGCGGACTTGGACTGGACGTTCTCCGACGCCCACCAGTATCGCTTCTGTGTCGCGCCGGTAGAGGGTCGCGTCCTCGGCCTGCACACTGACGCGCAGTCGAAGTCCCTGCTCTCCAACCGGGACCTGGCGCGCGTACTGGGTTACTGGATTCAGTACTTCGGAAACCCGCCGCAGACATGGAGCCTCCGCTCAAAGCTCGTACTCGGCACCGCCTTCGAAACCGCTGCACCAAGTGCTTTTCAGCTCGACAACGAACCGGGGCTGCTGGGAGTACGTGGCTACGCGGAACCGCCCGAACCGGCGCGCACGGTGCTTGCCGCGGCGCTGCAGTTCAGGACTCCGGTCTGGTGGATCGAGCGCGGAATCGGCACCGGGCCGCTGTTCCTGCAGAACATCAACGCCGCCGCGTTCGCAGACTTCGGGACGGCTTGGGACACGATACGAATCGAGGACGATTCGTTCATGTCCCGCGCGCGAGTCGGGGTCGGGGCCGAACTCAGGGCCGACCTTATCGTCTCGCACCTTCTGCCGGTGAGCGTCTATGGCGGATGCGGCTTCGGAGTCAATCCCTTCTGGTCCTACCGCCTCTACTTCGGCGTATCAAGCTCGATGCTGGAAGGCATCCTCAAGTCACCGGTCTCCGCTCGCGAGAGGCATCTCCGCTCAAGCCCTCGACACCTGCCCGAAGCCCGCTAGTCTCCGAAGTCAGGGCCGATCGAACCGGGCTTTGTTATCTCAGCAGCAGGAAGGTGCAGGACGCTCGTTCAGTGACAGCGACGTACGTCCCTGCCGCCGCCGGCCGGCCGGTTCGGTCGAGCCCGTTCCACGCCCGGCCTTCGAGCACGCGGACCAGCCCGCCCCGGCAATCGAAGATGCGTATCGGCGCCGTTCCGCCGGGTCCAAACCGCACCGCGCCGCGAGCCGGGCTGGGTGCTGCACGGAGAGACGCCCGCCGCGTCAGCTTCGCGGGCTTCCCCGCACCGATGCCGATGTGGCCATCGAGGTCAACACCCGTAGCGTACACGTCGAACGTGCTGTCCTGAAACTCGGACCAGCAGACGATGAAACGGTCGGTACCGGCAGCGACAGCAGGCTTGTGCTGGAGCGTGGGTTGGGCGCAGACTGCAAACCCGCCGGTGTCGAGCACTGTCCCGTCCTGCAGGATGCGGCAGGCATAGATGTCGCCGTCGGCGCGCCAGTCGGTCCAAGTAACAAGATAGGTTCCGTCGAGATACGCGACCGCCAGATCGGCGACATCCGTTTGCGAACTCAGGATCGTAATCGGCATCGAATCGAGGATTGCGCCCTCGGCGCTCAGACGGCTACAGCAGAGCGCCGTGCTGTCATTGCCCCGGACTTCGCCGCACCAGGCGACGAAATAGTCGTCACCGTTGGTACCCGAGGCCACCGACCACTGGAATATGCCGTCCGGCGTGAACCGAACGGCTGTCGAGTCGAGCGGGTCGCCGTCGAACCCGAGCCTGGCCGCACTCACCACGTACCCGGCGCCACTGGCCAGCCATGCCACCAGGAACGTCGAACCGTTCGATGCTGGCATCGGAGCAAGTTGGATAAGGGTGGAGTCCTGAGGCAGCAGACGCCGGCCATCGGTTTCGAGCGCTGTGCCCTCCGGGGTGACACGAGTGTAGTAGACCTGGTCCGGTCCCGCTCTCCGGTCTATCCATGTCGCCAGGTAGTTTTCACCACCGAATGCGAGTCTCGGCCCGACCTGGTCGTCGGTCGAGGCATTGATGGTATCGGTGCCGAGAAGGGTTCCGTCAGGCGCCACCCGGGCGCCAAGCACGTCGCGATGGAATCAGCAGCCGCGCTGCCACGCTATGAGGTAATCCGACCCGCCCCAAGCGACGGCCGGGACGTAGTCCTCTTCCCGCGTTCCGGCGATCAGGATGCCGGTGCTGTCAAGCACCTGGAGCGAAGGCGTCATGCGGCACGCGTAGATGTTGGCCGAGGTGTCGGTGGGAATGTCCCGAGTGTCCTGCCAGGTGACGAGGAAGTTCGTTCCGTCGAACGCAACCGCCGGCCTCGTCTGGTCGTACACGGCATTGGAAACGACCCGCTGTTCAGACGCGGCAGTGACCGCGGCTGCGATCAGGAGTACCGCTACCAGTTGCATGGCGGTTCTTCCAAGCCTGCAGCGCCCGTGAATCCGAGTTGGGCCATGGCATGCCGCCCGGCAGTAGAGCAGACGCCGCCTACAGATCTTTTCTCCTGGCGCGCCAGCGCCGAACCACGCGGTCAACATCCATGTCCTTGATGCCTGTCGACCACCACTTGGCGAACTCGACATCCGAGCTCATCGGTTTCGGATCCGGACAGTCGATCATCACCCGGGTCGGCAGGGCCACGCAATCACCGAGTATCAGCGCCTCGCCGGTCCGCAGCGACGGCAGCATGTCCATCAGGCCGGAAAGGGAATCCGGCACCAGCTTGCGGATGTATGCCTGGTCGTCCGGGTTCGTGAGCCGCATGGCGATGAAGCTGTTACACTGGGACAGCACGGTTTCGGATAGCTCCTTGGGCCGCTGGCTGACGATGATTGTACCGATGCCGTACTTGCGGCCTTCCTTGGTTATCCGCTCGATTGAGGACTTGGCCGCCTGCAGCTTGTAGTCGGTGCGGTTGGGGACGTAGTTGTGTGCTTCCTCGAGCACGAGCAGTATCGGGAAGCGTTCGCGCTCCGGGTTCCAGAGGTTGAACTCGAACACGATGCGCGAGACGACCGCCGCCACGACGCCGACTGCTTCAGTTGGCACGCCGCTCAGGTCAACAATCGCCATCCTGCTGCCGGTGTCAATCGACAGGAAGTCCCGGAGCAGTTGCACGAAACTGTCGTTGGTCGTGTAGTGCGTAGGCGAGAACATGAACTTGAATCGCGGGTCGCTCACTTTGCTGTCGAGCCGGATGAGGAATCGGTCGAACTCGCCGTACAGCGGCCCCGGCACCATATCGCCGTCGGTGTTCGGCACCATCTGTATGTTCCAGTTCCTTATCTGGCCGAGCATGTCCTCAATCTGGAAGAAGATGGGTGAATCCGCGGTCACGCGCTCGCCCTTGCGCAGCCGGTCACTCCCGACCGTACTCTCCCGCGCCCGCACGAGCGCGTCACGCAGGACCGTGACCTGGTTCTTGGCCGAGAACTCGTTCTGGTCCACGGTCAGGTCCTGGAACTCGTCGAAGCTGAGCAGCCAGTAGGGCAATTCGACCTTGTCCGCTTCAATGCGCGTGACATTCTCCGGAAACGCCGACGCATACTCGCCGTGCAGGTCGAGAACTATGATGTGAGTGTCCGGGTACTTGCGGATCGCCTCTTGCAGGATCGAAACGACGGTACACGACTTGCCGCAACCGGTGCTGCCGACCACCGCGATGTGCTGGCCGAAGAAGCGGTCGACGTTGATGAAGGCACGCTGGTCTTCGACCTGAGACGGCCGTCCGAACGAGAATTCGTACTCGTTGAATTCGGAGAAGATGCTCTTCAATTCGTCGGGGCTGACCATTTTCACCGGCTGGCCGACAGTCGGGTAGATGGCGACCCCGCGAATGAACCCGCCGTCTGCACCCATGGAACCAATGAGTATGCAGTCCGCGACCTTGCGCCCGGACGGCGGACAGGCGGCGTCTTGGGTCACGGGCGACAGGTGGTGACCATTCATGCTGATAGAGGAAACGATACCGATGACGCTTCGGTCCCGGACCAAGATCTTGACGTACGACCCCGGTTGCCCCGGGAAGTAGTCCTGGGCCAGCGGAACGGTCGTATCGACGTGCAGCTCAACGAGCGCCCGTTCGCCGTTCACCTCGACGACGTACCCGATATCAACATCACTCGATGCTCTCATGCTTGATCACTCCTTTGTGACCGAACGGGCCGACGCGCCTGCGACCGGCCCGGGAAACTCTCTGAGGGGTGCGCGCTCTCCGGAACTGAAACCTTGGCCGGGATTGCCCCGGCCGGGAGGCGTGCGACGTAACCAGTCACTCGGATAACAATACCCAAGTATGACAGCAACGTCAACTTCCGGGCCTGCCGCCGGTTGACTGAACGGTAATTGGCCCTAACATCTCGCAGTGATGTTAAAGCCCAAAGCGGCCGGGCGTTCTCCGACCCAACCCGCAAGGCACCCATGCGCATAGTCGGCTTCACTGAGACGTCGCTGCTCGACTGGCACGGCCGGATCGCGGCCGTCCTCTGGATTGGCGGCTGCAACTTCACCTGTCCGTTCTGCCACAACCACCAGGTCGCCGACGACGACCCGAAGCTGCCCGAAGTGCCCTGGGACGAAATCGCGCGAACCCTGCAACGCAAACGCGACTGGTACGACGGCGTAGTTCTGACCGGTGGCGAACCCCTCATGCACCCCGAGGTCTTCGAATTGTGCCGGCTGCTCAAGCATATGGGGCAGAAGGTGAAGATCGACACCAACGGCTCGTTTCCTTATGCGCTCAAGGCTCTGTTGGAGTTGAAGTTGGTCGACGCCGTGGCCATGGACGTGAAAGCGCCGCTTGACTCACGCTACGCGAAGGCGGCCGGGCGGCAGGTCGACGTCGCGTCATTGCGTCGGACCATCCGGCTGCTCTTGGAAACCGGCATCGAGCACGAGTTCCGCTGCACGCTGGTGCCGGGCCTCATCGACCCGAAGGAGGACGCCGCGGCCATCGCGGAAGCCATCAAAGGTGCTCAGGCGGTCGCCCTGCAGGCTTACGTGCCCGAGCGGGCAAGGGTCAAGGGCTTCGGCGGAGGGAAATCCTACTCGCAGTCCGAGGTCGACGCGATGGCCGAGGTCTTGAGACGTTCGATCAAAGAAGTCAGGATTCGCGGCAGCTTCGCCTGAAGCTCCACTCCGAACACCCGCTCAAATCCCGAAGCGACCGCAGCCCGCGCGCGCGCGTCGTCCGCAATCCCGCCCTCCCGACTCACCGAAGTCATCACCACCCCCGGCATCCCGCACGGGTTGATGAACCGGAACCAGTCAAGATCGACCGACACGTTCAGGGCAAACCCGTGGAAGGTGACACGCCGTTTGACCGCAATCCCGATTGAGGCGATCTTTCGCTCCTCGCACCAGACCCCGACGTGGCCGGGCCTGAGTCCTGCCTCGACCCCGAGCTCGGCCAATGCCGCCACCAGCGCGGCCCCGATCCCATCCACGAACTGGCGCACGCTCATCAATCCCGGCTCCAGCTTGAATACCGGGTAGCCAACCAACTGACCCGGGCCGTGAAAGGTCACGTCCCCCCCACGTTCGATGCGGAATAGCGTCACACCACGGCGCGCGAGTTCGGTCTCACCCACGAGCAGATTTGACGCCTTCGCCGACCGGCCAAGCGTAATGACCGGTTCGTGTTCAAGCAGCACGACCGTATCGGGCATCGCGTCCTCGACGCGAAGCCGCCAAAACTCGCGCTGCAGTTCAAGCGCCCGGCCGTACTCGACCCGGCCCAGGCTGAGCAGCCCGACGCTGCTCCTACCGGTTGACAACGTGGATTGCTTTGGAGTGAATGGCTTCGGCTGCCTCGAACAGCAGCTCACTCACTGTCGGGTGGGCGTGTACCACCCGGCCGATTTCGGTGGCGGTCAGGCCCAGTTCGACCGCGACCGTCGCTTCGGCAATCAGGACGTCGGCCTGCGGCGCAGCGATTTGCACGCCCAGGACCTTGTCGGTTTGCGCGTCCACGACCATCTTGCATAACCCGTCACTCCGGCCCAGAGTAAGGGCTCGCCCCAATGCCGAAAGCGGCACGCGGCTCACCTTCACCTTGATGCCCTGGCTGGTCGCCTCTGCCTCGCTGAGGCCGACCGACGCAACTTCCGGGTCCGTGTACACGCAGGACGGCACGGCCTTAAAACGCCACTGTCGGCCGCCGCCGAGCGATTCGGCCAGGGAGATTCCGTCGGCCATGGCCCGGTGCGCAAGCAACAGACCCGGTTTCACGTCCCCGATGGCATAGACGTGGGCGGCGCTGGTTCGATACTTCTGGTCCACAGCGATGTAGCCCCGCTCATCAAGCTTGACCCCGGCCCGGTCCAGCTCCAGGCCGTCGGTGAGCGGCTTGCGCCCGACCGCCACCAGCACGGCGTCCGCCTCCACCGCCGATTCGGTGTCGCCGGTTATGTACCGCACGGCAATCCCCGGCTCGCGGTCAAGGCCCGTAACCTTCACGCCGAGATGGAATTCGATGCCTTCGCTCTCCATCGCCTTCCGCAGTGAAGCGCTGACCTCGGTATCGAACCCCGGCAGCAACTGCGACATCAGTTCCAGCACCGTCACGCTGGCGCCCAGGCGCCGGAAGACAGTCGCGAACTCCAGACCGATTGCGCCGGCGCCGATGACCACCACCCGGGCCGGGAGCAAGGTCAGGTTCAGGGCGCCGGTCGAATCGATCACGCGCTGACCGTCGGGTTCGAACCCCGGCAGCACCGAAGGAATCGAACCGGTCGCAATGATGATATTGTCCGCACCGAACTCGACCTCGGTCCCGTCCGGCTGGACAACCGCGACCCGCTGCCGATCGATGAACCGTGCCGTGCCCTTCACGGTCTCAACGCCGTTGGACCGGAGCAGGAATTCAACGCCGCGCACCAGCCGGTCGACCACCCGACCTTTCCAGCCGTACAACGCCTGGAAGTCGACCTGCGGCGGCCCGAAGACGATGCCCATGCGCCGGGCTTCCGCCGCGCCGCGCACCGTCGACGCCGCATGCAGCAGCGACTTCACCGGTATGCAGCCCCAGTTCAGGCAGATGCCGCCGACCCGCTCCCGTTCGACTACGACTACCTTGCGGCCGAGTTGCGCCAGCCGAATCGCCGCGACGTATCCGGCCGGCCCGCCGCCGATGACGAGAAAGTCGACTTGTCTTCCCACGTTCAACCTCGAACAGCTGGGGAGCAAGTAACAATTGACAAGGACAAAGGACTAAGCAAACAGGGAAGGGCAAAGTGAGGCAAGCCGGACAACGGGTTGCTCGCGCCCTTGTGCTTGCCGTTCTTTCTCACTTGCTTTGTCCTTAGTCCTTTGACCTTTGTCCTTTCCTCACCACGCCGTACCCTTGACCAGCTCGGACGCGATGACCAGCCGCTGTATTTGATTGGTGCCCTCGTATATCTGCGTTATCTTCGCGTCCCGCATCATCTTCTCGACCGGGTACTCCTTCATGTAGCCGTACCCGCCGAAGATCTGGACGGCATCGGTCGTCACCTTCATCGCGGTATCCGACGCCAGCACCTTCGCCATCGACGCGATGGCCGAGGTGTTCTTCATGCCGGCGTCGGCCGCCCTCGCCGCCGCATAAATGAGCGTGCGCGATGCCTCGACCTGAATCGCCATGTCCGCCAGCATCATCTGCACCGCCTGGAAGTGTGCGATCGGCACGTCGAACTGAATGCGGGTCCGGGCGTACTCCAGCGCCTCGTCCAAGGCACCGGCCGCGATGCCGAGAGCCTGGGCGCCGACCCCGGGCCGGGTACGGTCGAACGTCCTCATCGTGTGGATGAACCCGTGGCCTTCCTTGCCGCCAATCAGGTTCGCGGCCGGCACCCGGCAGTCCTGAAACACGAGCTCCGCGGTCTTGGAGCAGCGGATGCCCATCTTATCCTCGATCTTGCCGTAGGTGAAACCGGGAGTGCCGTCCTCGATGATGAAAGCGGAGAGCCCACGCGCGCCCTTTATCGGGTTGGTGCTCGCGATGACCGAGTAGATCTTCGCCACGCTGCCGTTGGTGATGAACTGCTTGGTGCCGTTCAGCACGTAGCTGTCGCCATCGCGCCGCGCGCGGGTCTTGACGTTGCTCGAGTCCGAGCCGGCGCTCGCCTCGGTGATGGCGAACGCGGCAAGCTCGCCCGCTGCCAGCCGGGGCAGGTACTTCTTCTTCTGCTCGTCGGTCCCGCCGACAAGTATCGGGAACGCGCCGAGACCGCAGGCCGCGTAGCACAACCCGGCTGCCCCGTCAACCCGGCACAGCTCCTCGACGACGATGCACATCTCCATGATTCCGCCGCCCAGGCCGCCGTATTCCTCGGGGAAGTAGACGCCCATCAACCCGAGGTCGGCCATCCCCTTCAGCAGCTCGTGGGGGAACTCGCCGGTCCGGTCCAGCTCGGCTCGGACCGGCTTCATCTTCTCCCGGGCGAAGCGGCGTGCCAAGTCACGGATTTCCTTCTGCGTATCGGTAAAGAAGTATTCCAATTGCGCTCCTCTTCTCCTTACATTGTCGACTCCGGCGACTCTTTTCGGCCGGCCCGCTGCCGGACTTCCGCGGCAACTTGTTCCAACGCCGGCTTCATCGTTTCCCGGGTCAGTCGATAACACTCGACTGAGAATCCGATCGGGTCCTCGACCCTTTCGTCCCGGCCGACATACGAAAGCAGCAACCGTGTCCGTCCGGCGGCGTCAGGCACCAACTCCACGACCCGCTGCCGGTGGTAGTCATCCATCACCAGCACCAGGTCGGCGGCCTCGACCATCGCCGGCACAAGTTGCTGCGCGCGATGACGGGTCAGGTCCAGCCCGGCCTCCCGCATCACCTCGACCGCCTGCGCGGTGGCCGGGCTGCCCACCGGCGCGTCGGTTCCCGCCGAACTGACAAAGGCCGGCGTTCCCTCCAGCATGCCTGCCAACATGCGCTGGGCCATCGGGCTGCGGCACGAATTACCGGTGCATACGACCAGCACCGAGAAAAAGAGGCCCGGGCCCATCCGCACCAGTTCCCCGAGTTCCTGTTCAAGGTCAAGTATTGCCAACTTTCCCCGCCTGTCAATGACGGCCGGACGCGCGCTGGAATCGACGCTGGTCGGGCCCGGTCCGCCCGCGCCACCGGTGACGACAATCGAGGCTTGCTTGCCCAATTCGTCCGTCAGTTCGCCGGGCTCGGCGCTCTCTGCCGGCACTCCAACCCAGACTTGTCCCTCGACCCGCCGGACCAGCTCGCTGGCTATCGGTTCGGAAGCAAGTGCCAGACCCGGCTGCCCGGGAACGAACCTCGCGACCAGAGGCCCGGCCATGACCTTCAACACTCTTTCTCGGAGAGGCGGCTCCATGCCGGCAACGGCAGCCTCAAGCGTTTCGACATTCACGAGCCGGTATGGTCCGCCAAACCCGTCGAGCGCCTCGCGTTCGCGGGCAAGAACGCAATACCCGCCGAGTATCGGGACAACTGCTACGCCGCTCCCGAGTGCGCCGGCAACCTGCCCGGCTACGTCGACCGGATTCTTCTGATGGATTCTGACGAACTTCGGCACAGGCTAGCCGGCGCGAGAGGCGAGTCCCCGGGCGCCGATGTCCCGACGGTATACCATCCCAGGGAAACGGATCCCTTCCAGAGCCTGGTATGCCCGGTCCCTCGCCTCGGCGAGAGAACGGCCTATTCCGGTGACACCAAGAACCCGTCCGCCGTTCGTAATGGTGCGGTTCTCCTCGAGCTTCGTCCCGGCATGGAACACGACGATGCCGTCGCGGCCAACCAGGTCGCCGCTAATCTGCATGCCCTTGCTGTACGAACCGGGGTACCCCTCGGCTGCCGCGACCACGCACAAAGCCGCGCGGTCAACCGCAGGCCTCAGAGCGTACTCATGCAGCCTACCGTCAATGCAGGCGATAGCCAGCTCCGCAAGGTCACAGTCGAGCAGCGGCAGGATGACCTGGGTTTCCGGGTCGCCGAAGCGGCAGTTGAACTCCAGCACGTGGGGACCGTCTGCGGTCAAGATCATGCCGGCGTAGATCACGCCGCGGTAGTCGATATCGCGTCTGGCGAACTCGGCCAGCAGCGGCACGAACACCTTCTGCTGCACTTCGCTTTGCAGAGCAACGGCCATGACCGGCGCCGGTGCGTAGGCGCCCATGCCGCCCGTGTTCGGTCCCTTGTCGCCATCGAGCAGCCGCTTGTGGTCCTGCGACGGCGACAGCAGTCGCACGCTCCTTCCGTCGCAGAACCCGATCACCGAGACTTCCTCGCCTGGTAGGAACTCCTCGATGACCACGACCTTTCCGGCTCCGCCGAACTTCCCCTCGCGGAGCATGTCCGAAACCGTGGTTTCAGCCTGCTGTCGGGTTTCGGCCACGACCACGCCTTTGCCCGCGGCCAGGCCGGACGCCTTAACGACGACCGGCAGACGATGCTGACTCAGGTAGTTGCGGGCGGCATCGAAGTCGGTGAAAGCCTGGAACCGCGCGGTCGGGATACCGGCCGCACGCATCAATTCCTTGGCAAAGGCCTTGTCGCCCTCGATCCGCGCCCCGCCTTGTTTGGGGCCGAGGACCTTCAAATCCTGCCGTTCGAACTCGTCGGCCGCTCCGGCCACCAGCGGCGCCTCCGGCCCGACGATCGTCAGGTCAATCTTCTCCCTGAGAGCAAGCTGGGCCAAGCCGGACAGATCCGTGGCTGAGATTGGTTCGCATTGGGCGACGCGCGCGATTCCGGCATTACCCGGGGCGCAGAAAACCTGATGCCCTGAATTGGCGAGGTGCCAGACGAGCGCGTGCTCGCGCCCCCCGCCGCCGACGACCAGTACTCTCAATGCCTAAGCAGCCTCTCCAGTTTCGCAGCTTTCATTGCCGCATGCCAACTGCCGAAATACCGCACCGCGGCAGCGTGCAAAGTGCGGTAGCGCTTGCGCACCGGGATAGTCGTGCTCAGGTCGAGTGCCTCAGCCCGCATCCGCTTGATTTCAGATACGATCTCGGCCTTCGACCACTCCTTCTGGCGCTTGATCTTTGCGTAGTCGAACCCGGCAGCCTTGATCGCCTGCCGCCAGGAACCGAAATAGACCGCGGCGGCGCCGACCAGACCGCCGTGAGTCTTCTCGGCCGCGCTCACATGGAGCGGCTCGCCCGCGGCCTTGAGCTCACGGATCTGCGCCACGATCTTCGGACGGTTCCAGAAACACTTCCGCCGGATTGACTCGTAGTCGAGCCCGGCGGCCTTGACGGCACTTTCCCAAGTGCGGTAGTACTTGCGCCCGGCATAGGCGAGCGCGGGATAGTTACGGGCGATGTGGCCGGAATTGAGCTGCTTGCCTCCGCGGCTCAGTCCGCCAATCTCCCTCAGTACCTCTTCTTTGGACCATCGCTTGTAGGAACGCTTCATGGCAACCTCCCGCAAGAATCTAGCCCATCCATCTGGATTTGTCAAGCCGCAGTCGCCCGCTTGACAACCCGGCAGGACTCTCTAATATCCTCGCGATGAAGCAACTCCTCCTCGAAATCGGTACTGAGGAAATCCCGGCCTCGTTCCTCGGGCCGGCGCTCGCGGACCTCGCACGCCGGGTGCGGGCCGCCTTGTCGGAAAACGACATCCCCGCCGGCTCCTCCGAGATCTTCTCCACCCCGCGCCGGCTCGCGCTGCGCCTGAGCGACGTCGCTGACGGCAAGCCTGCCCAGGTCGTCGAGCTGCAGGGACCACCCAAGCGGGCGGCCTTCGATCCGCAGGGCAACCCCACCAAGACCGCGGTCGGATTCAGTGCCGCCCACGGCAAGACCCCGGCCGACCTGTTCGTCAAACAGACACCGCGCGGCGAGTACGTGTTTCTGAAGAAACAGGCCGACGCGGTGCCGACTGTCAAGGTGCTACGAGAAGGTCTGCCAGGAATCATCACCGCGCTTCCCTTTCCAAAGAACATGCGCTGGGACGCGACCGGCCTGAGATTCGCCCGACCCATCCGCTGGCTGGTCTGCCTGTTCGGGCCGGACATCGTCGAGTTCGAACTCGGCGAACTCGAGTCCGGTGCCGACTCGCGGGGCCTCCGCAACTCGCTGCCGCTTTCATTCCGCATCCCGAGCCCGGCCGAGTACGAATCGACGCTCAGAACACACGGTGTAATCGTCCCGCGCGACGCCCGTCGCAAGACAATCGCGGATGAGCTGAATCGCCATGCCGCCACTGCCGGAGGCCGGCCGGTCGAAGACGAGGAACTGCTGGATGAGACCACGGACATCACCGAATCCCCGGAACTACTGCTCTGCTCGTTCAGCCCGGACTACCTCAGCCTGCCCGCCGAAGTACTGACCACGGCGCTCAAGAAGCACCAGCGGTGCTTCTCGGT
>CAYOCZ010000022.1:0-6749 GCA_964402475.1 uncultured bacterium
CAACCCCTGGGGCCGGGGCCGGGAGAAGCGGATGGAATGGGCTCAAGGCCTCGACCTGCCGATTCTCAAGCCCGGGGCGAAGACTGACGTGCTGCTTTTCGTCTGCTGCACCAATGCCTATGACCCGCGCTGCCAGCCTACGGCGCAGGCGCTGGTGAAGCTGCTGCGCGCGACCGGAGTCGAGTTCGGGGTCATCGGCGAGGAAGAGACCTGCTGCTGCAGCGAGCAGAAGCGCATCGGCGAGCAGGGGATGTTCGAGGAGCTGCGCGACTCGAATACAAAGCTCATCATGGAGCGAGGCCCGAAGCGGGTTGTGGTCACCTCTCCCCACAGCTACAACGCGTTCAAGAACGACTACCCGGGACTGGACGTGCCGGTGCTGCACTACACTCAGTTGCTGGCCGAACTGCTGGAGGCCGGGAAGCTCAAGCCCCAGCACAAGCTTGAGGAGGTAGTCACCTACCACGACCCCTGCTACCTCGGCAAGCAGAACAAAGTGTTCGAGGAGCCGCGCAGAGCGTTGACTGCGCTGGCCGGGGACCGGTTCGTGGAGCTCGACCGCTCGCGCGAGACCAGCCTTTGCTGCGAGGGCGGAGGCGGCCGGATGTGGGTCGAGTCCGCGGGCAAGGGCCGGCTGGCCGAAATCCGTGTGACCGACTCCATCGACCTCGGCGCCACGATTCTCGCTACTGCGTGTCCGTACTGCACCCAGACCCTCGAAGACGCGGTCAAGACCACCGACTCCGAAGCGAAGCTCCGCATCAAGGACGTTGCCGAACTGCTGGCGGAGGCGCTGTAGCAGGCTGCGGACCGGGGACCGAGGACGGAAGACCGTCCCGACTCTCGACTTCTGACCTTTGACTTCTGATCTCTGGCCTTACGCATGAAACTCTCGCGCCTTGTCCTCGCTCTTGTCGCATTCCTGCCGCAGATGGCAGCCGCCGGCCTGTTCTACGACATTCCTTCGGCCGAGAGTGTCGCGAACTACCGGCCGCCGGCCAGCACCCGCATCCTCGACTATCGCGGGCGAGTCCTCTTCGACTTCTTCCAGGAGAAACGCCGCCCGGTCCAGCTCGAGTCCATCCCCGCCTGCCTGCGCGAGGCCGTGGTCGCGATCGAGGACAAGCGGTTCTACTCCCACTGGGGTCTCGACATCGCCCGCATCCCCGGCCTGGCCCTGAGCATGGTGAAGCGCGCCGGTGGCATCAGAGGGACGTCGACCATCACCCAGCAACTCGCTCGCTCGATGTTCCTGACCCCGACGCGGACCATCAGCCGCAAGCTGAAGGAGATGGCGCTGGCGGTCGAACTCGAACGCCACTATTCCAAATCGGAAATCCTCGAGCTGTACTTCAACCAGGTATGGTTCGGCGGATCGGTGTACGGCGTCGAAGCCGCGGCCGAGAAGTACTTCGGCAAGACTGCGGCCCGCCTGGACCCGGTCGAGTGCGCGACCATCGGCGCGATGCTGGCCAATCCGTCGGTCTATTCGCCCTACAATCACCCGGACCGCCTGCTTATCCGGCGCAACTTCTTCCTGACTAAGATGTTCCGTCTCGGCTGCATCTCGCAGAAGGAGATCGATGACGGGATCGAGCAGCCGCTTGCGGTCCTGCCCCCGGGCACCGGCGGCAACCTCGCCCCCTATTTCGTCGAGGAGGTCCGCCGTTACTTGGTTAGGAAATACGGCTACGACTTCGTCTACAAGTCCGGCGCCGTCATCTACACGACGCTCGACCTCGACATGCAGCAGGCAGCGAATCTGACCCTGCTCACACGCCTGCGTCGACTCGAAAAGGACTACAAACTGAAGCCGACCCTGGCCGCGTACGACTCGGCGGCGAAACGCGACTCGACGATCGGCCCGCCCAAGTATCTGCAGGGAGCTCTTGTCGCAATGGACGTCCGGACCGGGTATGTCCGCGCCCTCGTCGGCGGCCGGGACTATAAGCACAGCGAGTTCGACCGCGCAACTCAGGCCAAGCGGCAGGCCGGTTCCGCCTTCAAACCGTTCGTCTATGTCGCGGCAATAGACAACGGCATGACCCCCGCCGACATCGAGCTCGATTCGGCAATTACCATTACGATCCCCGGTCAACCCGACTACCGGCCTCACAACTACGACAAGACGTTCCTCGGCCCCATCAGCCTGCGCCGGGCGCTCGCGCTCTCGCGCAACCTCGTGGCAGTCCGTCTGATAACCAAGGTCGGTCCCGAACTCGTGGCCCGCTACGCCAACGTCATGGGTATCACCGATGTGCTGCAGCCGGTCTACTCGCTGGCGCTGGGCTCGGTCGAAGTCACGCTCCTCGACCTGGTCGGCGCCTTCAACACTCTTGCCGCCGGTGGTATTCGGGTCAGACCCATCATGGTCACGCGGGTAGAAGACGCCCACGGCGCAGCCCTCGAAGAGAACCGGCCGGATGAGCAACCGGTCCTGCGACCCCAGACCGCGTACGTGGTCACCAACATGATGCAGAGCGTGGTCAACGAAGGAACCGCAACGGCCATCCGCCGGCGCGGGTACGAAGGCCTGGCTGCGGGCAAGACCGGCACCACCGATGAGTACGCCGACGCGTGGTTCATCGGTTACACCCCGGAACTCACCTGCGGCGTATGGATCGGGTTCGACAGGAAGAAGACCATCTTCAGGGGTGCGACCGGCGGCGGGATTGCCGCTCCGGTGTGGGCCGACTTCATGAAGACGGTGCGACCGGACTCCCTGTCGTCGGACAGCTTTCCGGTCCCGGACCGCATCGTCACCGCGGCGGTCTGCGAAGAAACCGGACAGCTCGCCACTCCCTTCTGTCCGCGCGTCCGCTACGAGATCTTCGTCGCCGGGACTGAACCGCAAACCCCTTGTGCCCTGCACTCGCGACACCAGTCCGGGACACACTCGCCTGCCTCGTCACCCTGAGCAGGCAAGGCGAGTCGAAGGGTCTCTCAAAGGAGACTACCCGACTCGGCGAAGCCTTGCCCGGGATAACAAGGCACGAACGACTGTGCCCGTCATCTACCAACGTCTATTCCGTGCCTTCGGTCCCCAGCACTGGTGGCCAGGTGGCACTCCGCTTGAGATATCGGTCGGGGCGATTCTTACCCAGAACACGGCTTGGGCCAACGCAAAGAAGGCGATAGCCGTGCTCAGGTCACGCCGCCTGCTCAGCCTTAGGCGACTCGGGCGTCTCTCCCCCGCCGAACTCGCGCCGCTCATCCGCAGTGCGGGCTTCTACAACATCAAGGCCGCACGTCTCTCGGTGTTCATCCGGTGGCTCAAACGTCATGGCGGCTTCCCCGGCCTTCACCGAATCCCGACCGGGACGCTCCGTCCTTTGCTCCTGGACTGCCCCGGCGTGGGACCTGAGACCGCCGACTCAATCCTGCTCTATGCGTTGGGCCGCCCCGTATTCGTGATTGACGCCTACACACGCCGCATCCTGTCGCGCTACGGACTGATTGCCGGCGACGAACCCTACGAGACACTCCGCGGGATGCTCGAGACCTCTCTGCCACACAGCTCGAAGCTGTACAACGAGTACCATACCGTGCTGGTCAGGCTGGCAAAGGTGAACTGTCGCTCCCGGCCTCTCTGCGACTCCTGTCCGTTGGCGTAGCCGACGACCGGGGACCGAGGACGGAAGACCGCTCCGGCCCGAGTTACGATTCCTGGCCTTTGGCTGTTGGCTCTTGGCTTCCGACTTCTATCCCTCGCCCACTCTCCACCTCCTCGTTTGACTTTCGCGTCCCTGCCTCTAACATACCACGGTGCTTCTACTCGCCCTTCTCCTCATCGCCCAGCCTGCCGACACGACCGCTCGCGACACGATAGCCGCCGACACGATCAAGGCCGACTCGGTCGGCCGCGATATCATCTACTATGGCTGCAAGCACCTGATTTTCTTCAACAAAGCCGAGGAGGTCCTGCTCTTGGACTCAGCCTGGGTGCGCTATCGCGACATGTCGGTCCATTCTGACTCGATCCGCTACGACATCAAGAAACACCAGCTATCGGCGTACGCTGACGTGCTGTTCACCTCCGGTTCAGAGAACATCACCGGCGACCTGCTTCGCTACGATGTCGATTCGCGTAAGGGCGTGATGCGCACGGCCTACACCAAGGTCGAGAGCGGGTTCTTCAGGGCCGAGGAAATCTGGCTCGTGCGGGAGCGAGTGATGAACGCCCGGAGTGCCTCGTACACGACTTGTGACCGCGAACATCCGCACTACGTCTTCTACGGCCCGCGCGTCAAGCTGTTCATGGATGACGTAGCCATAGCCGAACCGATGGTGTTCAAGCTGTTCAATACGCCTCTGTTGGCCGCTCCGTTCTGGATGGTCCCGGTCGCCTCGAAGCGCAGGTCCGGCCTGCTGCCGTTCAAGATCGGCAACTCCCAGACCGAGGGCCTCTACTCGAAGAACCTGGCTTACTACTGGGTAATCAATGACTACTCGGACATGACGTTCTACGCCGACGTGATGACGAAGAAAGGGGTGCAGGGTCGGGTCGAGGGAGTCTACATAGTCAAGCCCTTCGCGCAGGGCAATATCAACGGTTCCTACATCAGCGAATGGGACACCCGGCGCCAGCGCTACAGCGTGTCGGCCGTACACCGGTCCGACCGCTTCCTGTTTGACTCTCAGTTCGACGGCAAGCTGGATTTGATGTCGGACGCAACGTACGTACCGGACTACTCCGAGGAGCAACTCGAATGGCTCAAGCCCGACATCTTCTCCTACGGGCAGATATCCCGGAGTCTGCGGCGCGTGGGCGGCATTACCGTTCTGGCCCAGCAGAAGACCGAGTTCGCGCGCCACACGCGCTGGGCCGACCTCCCGTCAGTGCGACTCTCGGTCGCTCAGCGACCGCTGTTCGCCGGCTGGAACCTGTCGCCGTCGGCTTCGTTCCTGCACCACACCCAGGATTACCTCGATACGGCAAACGCCACCGTGGACAGCGTGTTCCGCGACCTTGACGGAAAGGCCGGCCTTGGCATATCCGGCCCCGCCTACTCACTCGGCCCGCTGGGACAAGCGACGGTCTCTGAGCGCCTCGGGTTTTCTGAGGCCCGGTCCTACCGCAATGGCAGCCTGTACGAGCAGCCGCGCAGCATCTCAAGCGGCCTCGCGGCTAATATGGACCAACGCTTCATGGGGACGCTCCGCCTGACCGAGGCCATCACCCTCACTCAGTCCGACAACCTGCGCGATAGACTGCCGGTCGACGTAACCTATGTCGGCAGTGTCACCGGCCGGGCAATCTTCTATCGTGTATTCAGCGTCACGGCGTTCGGCATGCGCGGGTTGCTGCACACGGCCACGCCGACTGCGGGCCTGTCCTACGAACCCAGGGTGGATTCCGGCCCGTTGTTCGGCCGACCACACCTGCTCGACCCTGAGTTGGCGCGAGTGAATCTCGGGTTCGGCAACACCTTCCAGGCCAAGGTCGATACCATGGGCACCAAACGTGACCTGGGCACGATGAGCTTCAGCACATCCTACAACCTGCTCGATAGCGCACCAAGACCACTAAACCGACTGACCCCGCTGCTTGGTACTGTGTCCATCGACCCGCTGCAGGGCTCGAACCTGAACCTGTCGATTGACGCCTCGGCCGGTTTCGACTTCGACTCGCTCGACCTCAGCAAGAACTACTCGGTGGCCACCACGTTCTACTGGAACCGGATCGGGTTCGATTCACTGCGGACCGAACGAGGATTCCAGGTTGGGCTCAGTCACACGTACGGCCGGAGTTCGGGGGGTTCTGTGGTCCACATGATTACCGGCACCGCGGCCGTTGCCATCCCCGGCTGGAAACTGAGCCTGACCGACTTCGGCTACAATTTCACCCAGAACCAGGTAGCCAACTACGGCCTGCTGCTGACCAAGGACCTCCACTGTTGGGAGGCATTCGCCAAACTCCAGAAGCTTGGTGCGCGCTGGAGCTACGATTTCGAGGTGCGCATCAAGAAACTCCCGGACTTGAAAATCGGTAAGGGAACTTTCGGCAGTATCCTACCGAAGATTGGAGGGTAATGAGCATCTATCTCGCCTCCACCTCTCCCCGACGCCGGGACCTGCTGCGGCGACTGGGCATCCGATTCCAGGTGATGACCCCGGTCGCGAGCGAGGAACCTTACGCAGTTGGACTCAGAGCAGGAAGCGCTCCGGCCAGGTATGCGAGCGCGTGCGCCAGGGCCAAGGCTTTGTCGGTTGCGGAACGCATCGGATCCGGACTCATCATCGGCGTCGACACGGTCGTCGCACGCGGCAGGCAGACAATGGGCAAGCCGCGCAGCCGGGCCGAAGCCCGTAGGATGCTCAACCTGCTCTCGGGGCGCACTCATTCGGTAGTCTCGGGGGTAGCGGTCGTGCGGATGCCCGAGCGCAGCCTGCTTAGTGCGTCGGAGACCACGGCGGTCTCGTTCCGCAAGCTCGGCGCGGGTGAAATCGAGAAGTACATTGCCGGCCCCGAGCCCTATGACAAGGCCGGCGCCTACGGCATCCAGGAGCAGGCGGGTATCTTTGTCAGTCGGGTATCGGGATGCCTGCTGAACGTCATCGGCCTGCCGGTCCCATTGCTGCTACGCATGCTCGAGAAATCCGGCGCAGAGAAACTGACGCAGGATCGGTGACGCGCGCGTAGGACTGCGTCCCCCAATCTACAATCTGCAATCAGGAATCTGAAATGGCCTAAGGTCCGGCCTTCCAGACGTTCAGGTAGTAGTTGTAGTCCGAGGCGCCCTTGGTGT
>CAYOCZ010000022.1:6849-18611 GCA_964402475.1 uncultured bacterium
GGTCCGGCCTTCCAGACGTTCAGGTAGTAGTTGTAGTCCGAGGCGCCCTTGGTGTTGTCCATGATGATGTGATACAGCCCAAGAGTGCCAATCCGCACCGAAAAGGTGCTCCCCTCGTCGGATGCGGTATCACGCAGCAGCGGTACCGCGGATTGCCCAGCAACCCACTTGGTGAAGTTGGTATCATCCATCACCATCAGGAACAACTTGCCGGAGTCTGACCCACAATAGCCGTACATTTTGTACCCGGCGCGCACCGTATCAGACCACGACCGGTAGTCGCCGGCCTTGACCGCAGCATCCCAGAATAGAACGCCCACGGTCTCGGCGCGGACCGTAATCGTGAAGATGTCGACCGCGGCCAGACCGTCTTCGTCCGTAACCGTAACCCAGAGCGCACCTTTGCTGGACAACCCCGGCGCAAACCAGCGTACCGTTTCGCCCCAGTTCCAGCCCAGCCTGCCGCCCTGCTGGGACCATGAGTACGAGAGCTGCTTCCAGTCCGGGTCGCTGGCATTGCAGGTATAGTCCACGCTGTCGCGTGCCTCGACCGACCGGCTGCCGTCAATCGACGAGATGACCGGTGCTTCTTTCGGCTGCGGACATCCTGCCACAGCCAAGAGCATGAAGGATGCGGGCATCAGGATCAGCCGGAGCGACCTCAGCATGGTTTCAGTTCTAGCGAGACAAACGCCCGCTGTCAACTGAATCCTGCTTGAAGGCACGCTTGACTAGACGGTTCGCTGCTCTAGAATCGAGCCTGCAACGAGAGATACGAGTCGGAGTGGCGGATACGTCCGACGCCGCCACGAAGGCCGGCTATACTGCCGGAGTGGCGGTTATGACCTTGCCCGACGCCAAGCGAGAGCAACGAGCCGAAGTGGCGGAATTGGCAGACGCAGCGGACTCAAAATCCGCCGTTCAGCGATGGACTTGTGGGTTCGACTCCCACCTTCGGCATGCAGAACAGGACCTGTGCTGTCCACTGGCTTAGCTGCCTAGCCCTCAGAGCCATTCTTCCACGCCGGTAGATACCGACGGTCCGTTATTCGTTGTTAGTTGGGTATTGAGCGGGGGCTAGGTTCTACAGCCCTGCTCGGCTGCGCCTAGTATCCCCACTCTTCGGCCAGATACGTCCTGCGCCGGCAGTCAGGACACAGTATGCGCAGAGCATCTGACCGGTAGGGCTGAACGTCACCGCGCGGACGGGGTTCGGCAGTGCCGAGTTCCTGGTACAGGCTTAGGAACAGCGTCGGGTTGGAGTTGGCCAAGTCTCCGACCCTGTGGGCAATCCAAAGCAGGTGCTCTTTGGCGGCAAACGGCTCGTGGCATATCTCGCAGAACGCCAACTCCTTCTCGATGGAGGTCTCCCAGTCCGCATCGCGCTCGGTGCGGGCGAGGTCGAACTCCGGCGTGTGGTAGATGCCTTCGCGGGTGGTGCAGTAAAGCACGCACTGGCCGCAGTAGATGCACCGTTCCGCATGGTGAATGATGCGGAGGACGCCTTTGTCGCGGTCGACGACTAGCTCACGGGCATTGGTCGGACAGACGCGCGCGCACGCGCCGCAGCCGATGCACTTCTCCGGCCGGAATTTGAGGTTACCACGGAAGTTGGGGTGGACTGAGTCTACCTTGGCCGGGAACTTGGTCGTGAACGGGCCTTTGACCACGGCCCTCACGGCCTCGACCAGCTCGCGCACTTTGGGCAGCGGGATTCTCACTTCTTGCCCTCGATAATCGACTCGCCGCCCCGGTCGTCGGTGAATTCATCCTTGACTGTGCCCTTCCAAAGCCTGACGCCGAAGATAAGCGAGCCGCGCGCCAACGCGTGGGCCGCCACCGGTACGGTAATCAATATGAACAGAGCGCAGACAAGAGCTTTCACCCCGAGAGCGGAGAAGCCCGACCTAAGGAAGATGCCGAGCATGATTCCGCAGGTGCCAAGCGTGACACACTTGGTCGCCGCCTGCATCCGGTTGTATAGGTCCGGGAAGCGCACGAGGCCGAGGCAGCCGAGCAACGTGAACCCGACCCCGGCGTAGAGGCTGATCCAGCCCAGGACCTCAATCATCGAGGCTCCTTCCTTCAAGGTACTTGGCCAGCGCCAGCGTGCCCACAAACGAAATGATGGCGAGCGCAATCGAGAGGTCAATCAGGTAGGCAAGTCTGTACTTGAGGGCCATGAGCGCGGTGATACTCGTGAAGATGACCGCCATGATATCAACAGCGATTGCCCGGTCGGGGATGCTCGGGCCCTGCAACGCCCGGTACAGGCAGAAGAAAGCGCCGAAGGAGAGAGCCACGATGAGTACCGTCATCAGTCGAATATCCTCGCCAGAAAGTACTCGAACGGCCCGATTATCGCCTTGGAAGCAGTTGCCATGTCACTGGACCCGACCTCAATCCAATGTATGTATAGCACGTCATCCTTGATTTCCACGGTCATCGTGCCCGGGGTCAGTGTAATCGAGTTAGCCAGGAAGACCCGGGCGATTTCGGACTTCAGACTGGTGCGGATCTTAACGACACCGGGCTTGATCTGCAGGCCGGGAGATAGCACGCGCAGCGCAACGTCAATGTTGGACCTAAGGCACATGTAGGCGAAGACCGGGATGTAGACAAGGAGCCAGAACCAACGGACCGGGTTGAGCAGGCGCGACGGCTTGACCGGGAGATACCGCCCGAAGAAGGACGCGGCCAGAAACGCCGCCCCGACGCCGGCAATGACTTCCTGATAGTGAAGTTTGTACACGAGCAGCATCCAGACCACGAATCCGAGGACGAAGTAGGCGATGCGTTTGCCCATCTATCCTCCGAGGACCGTCCGGGCATAGCCGAGCCCGTTCAACAGGACCTGAGCCGCGGGCCCGACCAGCTTGTCGAGCACCGGCTTGAACCCGATGCCGAGTGCGACGGTCAGAACCAGCAGGACCAGCATGGCAAGCACCATGGTTGTCGGCGACTCGCGTGCCGCTGTCGGCTCGCGGTCCTTGTGGCTGAAGAACGCCTTGTCTGCGACCTTCATCAGGTAGCCGAGGGTTACGGTGGAGAAAAGCGCGGCCAGAATGGCCAGCCAGTACATCTTCGCGGACACCGCCCCGATGATGAGGAAGAGTTTGGAGAAGAAACCGGCAAAAGGTGGCACGCCCGCGAGTGACAGCGACCCGAGCAGGTAGGACCAGACGGTGAGCGGCATCTTCTTTTCGAGCCCGCTCAGTTTGTCGAGATCCCGCGTGCCGGTCGCGTGCTCAACCGACCCGGACGTGAGGAACAGCAGCCCTTTGCCCAGAGCGTGGGCGAGGACGTGGAACAGCGCACCGACGATTGCCCAGTAGTTGCCGATTCCTAGCCCGATGAGGATGTAGCCAATCTGGCTGATGCTGGAGTAGGCCAGTAGCCGTTTGTAGTCCTTCTGTGCGTACGCCAGAACCCCGCCGGCGACGATGGATAGGACACCGAACGCCAGCAGAAGGTTGAAGAACGCCGGCGCGTTGGTTCGGGAGAGACCGAAGACGTTAAACATGACACGGCACATCGCATACACGCCCAGGACCTTGATGAACACGCCCGAGAGCAATGCCGACACCGGCGCGGGCGCCGAGGGATGCGCGTCCGGCAGCCAGGCGTGGAACGGCACCATCGCCATCTTGACCGCGAACCCGACGAGGAACGTCGCCACGATGCACCAGAACAGGGGCGTGTGACCGAACTCGGCCATGACCTGTGACACCACGGCCATGTTCAAGGTCGAGGCCTTGGCGTAGAGCAGCGCGATGGCCAGCAGTATCGCGATGCCGCCGATCTCGCCGATGACCATGTACTTGAACCCGGCCTCAAGCTCGTCGAAATCAGTCCCGAATGCGACGAGCGCGTAGGATGCGATCGCGGAGATCTCGATGAACACGAACATGTTGAAGATGTCGCCGGTTATGGTCACACCGTTCAAGCCGGCAAGAACCAGCATGAAAAGCGAGAAGAACTTCCAGCGACCGGTGTAGTGGTCGAGATACCGCACCGAGAACAGCAGGGCCGCAAGCCCGACGACATTGAGCGCCAGGGCCACGAGCGCGGTCAGATGGTCGTATACCAACGTGATGCCCAAGGTTGAAGCCCAGCCGCCTATGCGGTAGACAATGGTGTGCGAATCGGTGAAGAGGCGGACCGCGCCGTAGGCGGAAAGGCCAAGCAGGGCCGCCCCGGCCGCATTCGCAATCAGGTCGGCGGACCGCTGCCAGAGTTTCGCAAACAGCGGTATCAGGAAGGCCGCGAGCATCGGCAGGGCTACCAGGAGCGGGAGAAAAGTCGATTCCATGGACTACCCTCTCAGCCTTCTGATCTCGGTGATGTCGAACGTCCGGTACTTCTCGTATATCCGCATTGCCAGAGCGAGCATCATCGAGGTAGTGGCCAGACCGATGACGATCGCGGTCAGCACCAGCGCCTGCGGCAGCGGGTCGACGAAGTTGCGCGGCTGGGCGACATCGGTGATTATCGGCGGCAAGGCATCGCGCTTGAAACCAACCATAGTGAAAAACAGATTGACCGCGTATTCGACGAGGCTGAACCCGATGATAATCCGGATGATGTTCCGCTTGGTCACAACCGCGTAGAGGCCGATGAGCATGAGGAACAAACAGGCAAAGAGCGGTACCATGGCTAGTCCTTCATCACGAATCTCGAAGCCCCGAGCGCCAGGAAGATGGCAAACAGGCCGGCTCCGACCTTGATCCCGATTGCGATGTTTGCCGGCAGGATTATCCCGCCGCTGAGGAGTTGCAGCGGATTGCCGGTGCCGTAGATGGACGCATTCTGGAAGAAGAACGTCCCGGCGACATACCCGGCCAGCGCCAGACTGACGAACAGCACGCCGCCCAGGCTCTCGACGACGGACGAAAGGGTGTACGAATTACGCTCGGTCTGCTCGACCGACCCGAACGCCAACGACACGAGAATGAACGACGCGGCAATCAGCACCCCGCCCGCAAACCCGCCGCCCGGAGTCAGGTGGCCGTGCAGCACGATGTAGGTCCCGAAGAGGAAAAGCACGCCGGCCAGCAACCGCGCAATCTGCTGGACGATCGAGGACATGCCGCGCACGCTAGTCTCTCCCCTCGCTGTTCTGCTCTTTGCGGCCGGCCCGGCGCATGATGGTCAGCACGCCCACGACGGCGGCAAACAGCACAGTCACCTCGCCCAGCGTATCGTAGCCTCGGAAATCCAGGATTATCGCCGCCACGACGTTGGCAGCGCCGGTCTTCTCCAGACCGAGGGCGATGTACTCCCTGGCCACGAGCATTGTCGGACTGCCGAAACTCGGCAACTCGGCCAGTGCCCGGCCAACAAGAACCAGGAGAACGAGGCCGAAAGTAACATAGGCCACGGTCGGAAACACCAGTTCACGCTTGAGCCCGCCCGCTATCGTAGTGTCAGTGTTCGTCGTGCGCAATATCACCGCAGCAAAGAAGACAACCGTCAGCGTCTCAACGACAATCTGGACTATCGCCAGGTCAGGTGCCTGCAGCAGGATGAACATGATTGCGATCGAGAACCCGACGATGCCGAGCGCGACCGCGGCCGCCAGCAGGTCCTTGATCTGGATAGCTACCAGCGCCGCCACCAGCATTGCCGCGAGGAGGACGTAGAGTTCAATCATCCGTTACCTCAGAAGCAGCACCAGAAAGAAAACCGTTGCCCCAACAAACGCCCACGCTACGTACAGCGGGAGGCTGCCGTTCTGGATGTATGACAGCCCACGGCCGGCCCAGCGCACCAGCGCCCCGACGAACTCGAGCAAGACCGTGAGCCCGCGATCAACGACCTGCCGAAACACGAGACCCAGAACCCGAAGGGTGCCGGTAAGCCAGTTGTAGATGTCGAACGCACCGATCTCGCCGTATTTCAGAAGCTCATCGAGAATCGGCAGGTGCTTGACCGGCGTGCAGAACGCGGTGCCGGTCACGCGGCTCTCTTCGTCATCCGCAATCTTCTCCCCGCCCACGAAAGTCCGGGCAGCGGTCGGCTTCAGCGCGGTCCCAAACAGGTAGATGAGCACACCAATACCCAGCGAAGCAAAGAGCAGGAGGGTCGTCAGCACCGGTTGCCATATACCCACCGGCTCGACCAGCAGCGGCAGGCTCGGGTATACCAGGCCGCGCAGCGGTATCTGGTAGGCGAATACGCCGAATAGGACGCAGACCAGCGCCAGCAGAGCCGGCGGCAGCCACATGCCGAATCCGGTCTCGCGGACCTTGGCCAGCGCTGCCGGCCGCTGCCCGAAGAAGACCGCGTGCAGCAGCCTGAGGACGGCGGCCATCGTAAGCACGCTCCCCAGCAGGGCCGCTACCAGGTAGACCGCGCACAGGCTGTTGCCTTCCTTGGCGAGGCCGATGACGCCCTGGTAAACCATCCACTTGGAAACGAAGCCGTTGAGGGGCGGGATACCCGAGATGGCAAACGCCGCCACAAGAAAGGAAACGAACGTCAGCGGCATCTGCCGGGCGAGACCGCCCAGCTTGTCGATCTCGTCCGTCCCGGCCCGGTGCTGAATCGAACCCGCGGCAAAGAACATCCCCGCTTTGTATATGGAGCAGTTGAGCATATGGAACAGCCCGCCGGCGATGCCAACCGGTATGCCGGTCCCGATACCAAGGACCATGTAGCCGACCTGGGACACCGTGAAGAAGGACAGCAGCTTCATCATCCGCTTCTGAACCAGCGCCATAATCACTGCACCGAGGATCGTCACGACCCCGACCGTCATCAGCACGTTCCGCACCGCCGCATTCGACGCGATGTCGAATATGTAGACCGACAGCCGTGTGAGCAGGTAGATGCCAAGCAGCTTGTCCAGCGACGCCGGGATGAAGGCCATCACCGTTGCCGGCGCGGTCTCTGCCGCCGAAGGGATCCAAGAATGCAGCGGCATTGAGCCAGCCTTGGCCAGCGCACCCGCCGCGATCAACAGGAAGCCGATGATCGCCGCCGGCTCGTGCAACGGCATTGGCGCGGACGGCGCCATGTCAATCCATCCATACCGCACGGCGACCAGCACTATTCCGAGCAACATCGAGAAATCGGACAGGCCGACAATCACCAGGGCCTTGCCTGCGACCTTCTCACTGCCCGGCCGGCCCGGAAGCAGCAGCCCGTAGAGCGCGACCAGCAGCACGCCCCAGAAGAACAACATCACGAGAAGGTTGGCAGAGAGCAGCACTCCATTCGAGCAGGCGAGCCCGAGCAGGACAAAGAAGTAGAAGCCGCGCGCACCCTCTCGGTTCCGCATGTACCGGAACGAGAAGAGCAGCACCAGCACCGCGAATGCCGCAACAAACAGCAGGATGAAGCCGGACAGGGCATCCACGCGGAACGCCACCGGGATGCCGGCAACCTGGGCCAACTCATAGGAGATTACGCCATGTCGGGATTGTATGAACAACCGAACCGCGTAGTAGAGCGCCACGACTGCACCAATGAAGCTGAATTCGTTGCGCAGCCGGCCTACGAGATACCCGAGTAGCCCGGCGACAACCGGAACTAGAAGCATCAGCAGGAAAATATGCATCTAGAGGGCTCCGAGTGCCTGAGTCATCCCGGCCTCAATGAACTTGACCGGCAAATAGCACGCGACCCCAGCGACCAGCGAAACCAGCGCCAGCACGAGCACGAGCCCGACGAGGAACCCACTCACCGGCCTCATCTCGACGGTCACGCCCACACCCATGAACACTTTCGTATAGAGTCGGACGAAATAGAGCAGGGTAAAAAGCGCCGCCACCATCGCGCCGACGCCGAGCAGCAGACTGTACTTCACCGTCGCGATAATCACGCCCAGCTTGGCGAAGAACCCGAGGAACGGCGGAACGCCCACAATCGAGAACACGAGCATGCCGGTGGCCACAGCCAGGACCGGGCTGACTCGCGCGGCTCCGCCGAGTCTGTCCAGTTCGCCGTGCCCGGCTGAGTCCTCGATCAACCCGGTGGCGAAGAACAGTCCGGACTTGGCTATGGCGTGGGCGGCCACGTACAGCAAGCCGGCGGTAACCCCGTAGTACCCGGTCAGCGACAACCCCAGGAAAATGAACCCGAGCTGGCTGACCGTGGAATATGCCAGCGTGGTGCGCATCGTGCCGGCGGTCAGAGCAATCCCACCGCCGACCAGGCTCGACGCGACCGCCAGTCCGGCGACCATGACCATGAACCCGTCCGGCACGCGCACGGTCAGAACAAACAGCTTGAAGAACAGGATGATGCCGATGTTCTCCGCCACGCCTGACAGCAGGGCGCAGACCGGAGCGGGCGCTGCGCGGTAGGCCCTCGGCAGCCAGATATACAGTGGCAGCGTCGCCGACTTGGCCAGGATGCCGACCAGCACCAGTGTCGCGGGCCAAAACGGCAGGGTCTGGCCACGCAGGACATCAAGGCTCAGAGTGCCTCGCTCCAGCAGAATCAGGACCAGACCCACGAGCATCAACGCCGCGCTCGCAAAATTCACCAGCCATGCCCAAATCGCCGCGCCCAACTCCTCCTCACCACGGTAGAACGCGACCAGTCGCCAGAGCGCAAAGCCCGCGAGTTCCCACAGTGCGAACACCACGAGCAGGTTTCTTGCGTAGACCACGCCGATAGCGCTCGCCACAAGGAGAACAAGGAAAACAAAGTACTCCGCGACCTGCCCGGCTCCGGCCCTGATCTTGACCAGTGAATAGAGCAGCGCGGCCAGCCCGACCAAACCCAGCACCAGCGCGAAGAACAGCTCCAGCCTGCCGCCGCTGAACTGCAGCCAGTTCACATCGAGGTTCACGCTAGAATCGCTCCCGAATCTGCTCGGTCTTCTGCCACGAAAGCCGAAGCAAATCCTTGCCGGTCAACTTGAGCTTGCCGTCCTCAAACGCTGCCATCCGCTCAGTGCAGCAGTAGCAGGGGTCGACCGCAGCCAGGGTCAGGGCCGCGTCGGCGATAGAGCCGCCCTTAACTGCAACCACGTTCGACGCGATATTCATGAAGCTCGGCGCGCGGACCTTATGACGCAGCGGACGGTTGCTCCCGTCGGAGCGGATGTAGTGAAACACCTCGCCCCGCGGCGCCTCGGTCCGGCCGATGCCCTCGCCCGGCGGCACCTCATCTATCCTCGTTTCAATCGGACCGTCGGGCAGGCCACCGAGGCATTCCCGGACTATCTTCGCCGACTCGAATACCTCCAGCAGCCGCGCCTTGGTCTTGGCGAGCACGTCACCCTCGTTCAGGACAATGACGCTCCAAGGCACCTTGTCATAGGCGCAGTGCGGGTCATCGCGGCGGACGTCGATGTCGACACCTGAAGGCCGTGCGGTTGGGCCGGTAACCGAGTAGGCGATTGCCTGCTCGTGCGTCAGCACACCGACGCCCTCCAGTCGGGCCCGAATCACCGGGTCGTCCAGCACCGCCTTGGTCAGCATCATCGTCTTCTTGTCGACCACGTCCATCACCGCGAGGATCTGAGGAATCTGGTCGGGGCTGATGTCACGCCTGACCCCGCCCGGCTTGTTCATGGCGTAGTGATTCCGGTTGCCCGTGATCATCTCGAACAGCTCCAGGATGTGCTCGCGATACCGCCATGCCCACATCCAGACCGTGTTGTAACCAATGAAGTGACCGGCCAGCCCGACCCAGAGCAGGTGCGAGTGAATCCGCTCCAGCTCCTGGATGATTGACCGGATGTAGTCTGCCCGGGGCGGCGGCTTGACTCCGCAGATGTCCTCGATGGCGAGCACGCAGGCCAACGGGTGCGAGTTGGAGCAGATACCGCAGATGCGCTCGACCAGAAACGGAACCTGGTCATAGGTCAGTTCCGGCGAGATGAACTCGTGGCCGCGGTGGTTGTACCCGATGTTGATTTCCATATCCACCACGGTTTCACCTTCAACGATGAGCTTGAAGAACTCCGGCTCTTCCTGGAGCGGATGATATGGCCCGATTGGGACGATACGCCTACAGCTCATGAGCCTCGTTTCTGCGCTCGAAGTCCCGCCGTAGAGGGTACTTGCTCTTGTCCCAGTCGGTGTCGGATGTGAGCAATGGTATCAGGTTCGGGTGTCCCGGGAAGTCGATACCCAGCAGTTCGTGCATCTCACGCTCGATCCAGTTGGCCGCCGGAAACCACGGAGCCTGAGATTCGATACTCGGGTCGTCCTTGGGTGCCAGCACCTTTAGCGTGTACATTATGCCGGTCTTGTCTTCCGAGAAATGGTAGAGAACCTCGAATCCCTCGCGGGTGTCGATGCCCGTGCATATCGCCAGCCTCATTCCGCACTCACGATGCAACAGCTTGGCCGCCTCGGTCAGCCGCTCGCGCGGTATCCGAATGTAGAGTCGGCGCGCGTTGTACTCACATACTTCGGCCGTCGGCACCAACTGCTTCAGCTTAGCTTCAGCTTCTCTCATAGCTTGCTCAGCGCCTTCACAACACCGAGTATCATCGCCTCAGGCTTGGGAGGACAACCCGGAATGTAGGCGTTCATCGGCAGATGCTTGTCATACGGCCCGACCGCATTGTACGAGTTGCGGAAGATGTGGTTGTTGCACGTGCAGGAACCGACCCCGATGACCAAACAGGGCTTCGGGGTCTGCTCGAACACTTCCAGCACACGGGGCAGGGACTTCCGGTTAATTACGCCGGTCACCAGCAGTGCATCGGCGTGGCGCGGCGACCCCACCAGCACGATTCCGAACCGCTCGACGTCGTAGCGAGGTGTGAGCAGTTCCAGGATTTCAATGTCGCAGTTGTTGCACGAGGCCGCAGCCACGTGGTAAACCCACGGCGACTTCTTCAAGCCCCAGATTCTCGGGTCCTTCATAGCTTCACAGATGCCAGTATCACGGCCGCGATTCCGAACGCACCCAGGATAAACCAGAAGAACCTGAGCGCGTGCTCGATCTTGAACCGGGGGTTGGTGTTCTTGATGAGGATGATGAGTACAGCAATAGCGAGGAACTTGAGAATGGCCCACCAGCTTGCGAGCCCGCCCCAGGATACCGTAACCAGGAAGCACGGCATCAGGAAGAACATCATCGCCTTGGTGAGGCGGAACATGGCGAGCGGCACGCCCGAGTACTCAATCAGTACGCCGGACATGATTTCCTGCTCAGCTTCAGCCATGTCGAACGGAGGATAGCCGAGTTTCGCCTGAATACAAATCAAGACGATAACCGCGGCGATGACTCCGGACACCGAGTAGAGGAACGGCCCGCCCGCCTGCTGGGCCAGAACCAGGTCCCCGATTCGAATTGCGCCCCCGGTACGAATAACCGGCACGGCCAGCGCCAGCAGGAAGGGCAGCTCATACGCGAGGTAGAGCGTCATCTCGCGCGATGCCCCGACCGCGGACAACGGATTGCGCGAGGCCGAAGCCCCGATGATGACGGCAAGCGGTGGCAGGGCGAACAGGTACACCAGCACGATCAGGTCCCCGACAAAGGAGCCTTGCGGGAAGAAGTTCACGTAGAAAAGCAGAGTCGCCGTGACACACATCGCAGCGAACCCGAGAATCGGCGCCAGCAGAAAAACGACCTTCGAGGCGCCGGCCGGTACGACCGTTTCCTTGAGCAAGAGCTTGAGCACATCGGCGAACGGCTGGTACACCGGCGGGCCCTTGCGCCACTGCACCCGCGCCGACACGAACCGGTCCACCCAGGTAAGCACCAGGCCCATCGTAGCTGTGAACGCGAACCCGGGGAAGACCACAAACGCGAACGCCAGCTTCCACCCGGTCAGGTCCATCACAGCC
>CAYOCZ010000023.1:0-4001 GCA_964402475.1 uncultured bacterium
GGGTAAGGTGAGTCGGTCGAGTTGGCCCGAGAGCTTCAGCTGCTCCTTCAGGGTCTCCTTCGTGACGCGGATGCCCATCGAGGAGAGCTCGTGGCGGCGCTGGGTCAGGTGGTTCCAGACCAGGATGTCGCCGTTCAGGCCGTGCGTGTCCTTGCCGGTCCACTGCGAGGTCGGGGTCACCCAGTCGTCGTAATCAGCGGCGCGCATCTCGTGCGGGTACCCGTCCTTGAGTCCCCAGCCGATGCCGATGATAAACACGGCCGGTGAGTAGTCGTTGAGGATACGGGACTCGCGCTGCTTGCGCGGCAAGTCCGGGTACCGTTCGAGGATTTCCTCGGCGTGGATGAAAGGCAGGTCCTTGGGCAGGTTCGGGTAGCGCGGGTCCTTGAGCTGCGGGTACATCTGCTGCACGAAGTCCTCGGCGCCGGTGATTACCTTCCAGATCTTCCGGACGATCATCTTGAGGAACTCGAGGTTCCGGTCTTCCTTGGTAATGACCCGCTCCCAGTCCCACTGGTCGACGTAGGATGAGTGGTCGTGGTCGAGGAAGTAGTCTTTGCGGACCGCGCGCATGTCGGTGTTGATGCCTTCGCCGGCGTTGCAGCCGTACTGCTTCAGGGCGAACCGCTTCCACTTCGTCGCGGCCTGGACGATTTGCGCGTTCATCCGCGGCGATATGCCGAGCCCGCACGGGAAGTCGATTGGTGTGCGCGAGCCGTCGCGGTCGAGGTTATCGTCCATGCCGCTTTCCTTCTCGACGATGAGCGGCACCTGGACCATCTGCAGATTGAGTTCCAGCGCGAGGCCATCCTCGATGAAGCGCTTCACCGCGTACAGCGCGCGCTGGGTCTCCTTGTTGTCGAGAATCGGCCGGTAGTTCACCGGCAGAATCTTGTCGACTGCCTCGTAGGCGCTGCTGCCGGGACCCGCGAGGTCCGCGGCCCTGCCGGTCTTCCCCGGCGTGGGCCCGAAGCTCGACGCCTTCTTGGGGATCTTCTTCGTGACTCTCTTCGGCGTCTTCTTCACGACCTTCTTCACCGTCTTCTTCTTTGCCATGCTGTTATCTCCTTAATGAATTGCTGCTTGCGGCCTGGCTTTGCCGGTGTGATACCTTGGCAGACCTCAGGCCGAACAGGTGTTTGGTCGGGTTAGCGGTCCGCAGAGCGCGCTAAGAGTACCCAAGCGCGGGCGAGTGTCAAGGAGAGGCGGACACCCTAGTCCGCACGTAACGAGTTAATCGTGGTCCTGTCGGCGTGAAGCAACGTACCCCCCGGCGCTTGAGTCTGTATGACTGTGCCCCCCTAGGAGGCCCAGTCACAGAGTCAAGCGAACCTTCACCCAACGGGTGAATACCAGGAGACATTGTGAGTCCAGCGAAAGTCTTCCCACGTTTCCAGATTCGGCCGGCCCGCATCAGCACCACCGCCTTTGCCGGGCTGCCGCTCTTCGCACGTCTGGCCGAGTCAGTCGGACTCATTCCGGCACTCCAGCAACGGCTGCACTTCCTCAAGCGCCGCCAGCGGGGCTACTCCGTCTGGCAGTCTGTACTCAGCCTGATACTGCTCTCGATTGCCGACGGCGACGGGGCCTCGCCCAAAGCCGGCTCGGACCACTCCAGCCGGCATCAGTGGTCGCAGCGACACGGCTGCTGATGAGTGTCGAATCCCGGTCAAGTACTGCTCACATCATCACCCAGCGCCCCCTGACGAGCATCCTCTCACGTTATCCGCGGATCTGGGGGCACCGAAGACGCGATGGACCTGCATACGCCAGCCCATCTTTGAGTCGGACCTGTGCCGTCTCAGCACATAGAAGCTGTGCTGCTTGCAGACTCGGTGGAGCTGCTTCGGCCACACGATGACCGCCGCCTCCTCGAAACGCGCCCCGACGATTCGGAATCCCCGCCGCCGGCCGTGGTCGAAAGGCGCATTGCCGGTTCGTCCGCTTGACTGTCGGCCGTCTTCTGCTAGTCTTGCGGGCCGTCTTCTCTGACAAACACGACACCATGACCTCGGCAAATCCCACCTATAAGGGCTACCGCGACCCGGCACTCGGCCGGCTGAAGGAGCTGGGCGTCTCGGTCTGGTCCGACGTCGTCATCAAGACGACGAACGGCACCTTCGAGGGTATCATCCTGCCTCGGAGCGAGACCGACGACGAGCACCACATCGTCCTCAAGCTGAGGTCCGGCTACAACGTCGGCGTGCGCTCCGACTCAATCACCGCCGCGCGCCAGGTCGGGTACAAGGAAGCGATCTACAAGATTCCGGAAAGCGAATTCCCGACCGACCCGGCCAAAAGCAACGTCACGCTGCTCGGCACCGGCGGAACGATTGCCTCGCGCCTCGACTACCGCACCGGCGCGGTCATCCCGGCGTTCACGCCCGGCGAGCTCTACGGCGCCGTGCCGGAACTGGCCGACCTCTGCAACCTGCGTACCGAGAAGCTGTTCGGAGTGTTCAGCGAGAACATGGGCCCGGAGCAGTACGTCGTCACCGCGCGTGCCTGCGCCGAGGAAATGAAGAAGGGCGCCAAGGGAATCGTCATCGGCCACGGCACCGACACTCTCCACCACACGGCCAGCATCCTGTCATTCATGTTGCAGGACCTGCCGGTGCCGGTCGTGCTGGTCGGCTCGCAGCGGTCGAGCGACCGGCCGTCGTCCGACGCCGCGCTCAACCTGCGCAACGCGGTCAAGACGGCGGTCGAATGCGACATCGCCGAGGTGATGGTCTGCATGTTCGGTCCGACATCGGACGACTACGCCCTGCTCCACCGCGGCACGCGGGTCCGCAAGATGCACTCCAGCTACCGCTCCACCTTCCGGACAATCGGCGACATGCCGCTCGCGATGGTCTCGCAGGACAAGGAATTCACCTACCTGCACAAGGACTACAACCGCCGCGGCGACCGGACGGTGAAGCTCGACACCGCCTTCGAGGAGAGAGTCTCGATTGTCTATTACTACCCGAACATGAAACCGGACATCATCGAGGCGCTGGTCGACAACGGCTACAAGGGAATCATCATCGCCGGCACCGGACTCGGCCACGTCAACAAGCCGCTCTACCCCGCCCTGCGCAAATGCCGTGACAAAGGCATCTCGGTCTTCATGACGGTGCAGACGCTCTGGGGTTACGTCCACATGCGCGTCTACGAGACCGGGCGCGATATGATCAAACTCGGGGTGGTCGAAGCGGAGAATATGCTGCCGGAAGTGGCCTACATGAAGCTCTGCTGGGTGCTCGGCCACACGACCGAGCCCGAAGAAGTGCGCCGGATGATGCTGACGCCAATCGCCGGCGAGATCACCGACCGCGAACCGCCCAACGGCTACCTTGTGTTACAGGGGGGAGTCCCCGAAGTCGAGGAGTTCGTGGGGCGCGTGCTGCGCTAGGCCCGCCGCCGGCCACGCTGCGCCGGACAGCCGCCGCGATATCTGCACCCCGCGCCCGGCCGCGCAGGTCCACCATCACCTTGCCCATGTAGAACCGCCACAGCGACTCGGGTTCTCGGGCGCGCGCGGCCTTGCAGCCGGCAACCCGGGCCGCGACCGCATCGGTCAGTTGCGCGGTCTCGATAGCACTGCCCAGGCCACGCTCGGCGAGCAGTTCTTCGAGTCTGCGGCCGCGGGCGAGGCCGCGCATCAGCGGAACGAGCGCCTCGCGGGCGAACTCCCCGCGGCAGTACCGGGTGAAGAGCTCCTCCAGCACATCGTCGGGGAGCTTCCCGACCGGGTACCCCTGTCGCTGCAGCCAGCGCGACCACTGCTCCAAAGCAACGCCGACCAGCTTCGGCTCAACGCCCTTCCCGCCGACCAGCCGCTCAAACAGCCCGCGCCGCGGCGAGAACACGAGGCTCTGGACGACGTCCTCGGGCAGACCCAGCTTGCGCAGACGCTCCTCGACCGCCCAGGCCGGCTCGGGCAGGTCCCGGCGCAGTTCGTCGAGCCACTCCCGCCGGATGACCGTAGGCGGCGAGTCGGTGTCCGGGTACATGCG
>CAYOCZ010000023.1:4101-9996 GCA_964402475.1 uncultured bacterium
GAGAACTCGTAGCCGAACTCGATGCCCGGCTCAATGACGTGGTGCAGCAGGCCGGCAAACCCGGCTAGCCGGACCGCCGACACCGCCAGCCCGTCGTCGAACGCCCGGCCGAGCCGGCAGCTGGACCCGCCGAGGTCCGCGCGTGCCAGTTCGCGGCTCTGCAGCGCCAGGCTCTTCGGTGTGATGCCTCGGTCGCGAAGCCGGCCGCGTATCACCAGCAGCTGCTGCTGGCGGAACGCTTCTACCGTGACCAGCTTGCGGATCAGCCGAGTATCGGGCACCCCCTTGATCTCCACCCGGGTCGAGCCGGCGATGCTGACGTTGACATCCTGGCGGCCGGAACCGGGGCCAAAGCGCACTTGCCCGGAGGAACGCAACAGCCGCCAGACGAGCCGGGCGCCGGCGCTCGCCTCCTCCGGGGTGTGCATCTCGGCGGCGGTAACGACCTCGACCAGCGGAAAACCCAGCCGGTCGGCCCGGAATACCACGAGGTGACCGACGTCGCGCACCTCGCGGCAGGCGTCCTCCTCCAGCCCGAGCTGGACGACGCCGAGTCGCCGGCCGCGAAACGGCATCCAGCCGTCGACGCCGATGATGGCGGTGCGCTGGAACCCGGTAGGAATCGAACCGTCGAGGTACTGCTTGCGCGAAACGTGCATCTCGTCGACGATGCTCAGGTTGAGCATCAACCCGATGCGCAGGGCGATCTGCAGGGCCTGCTGGTTGATTGGGAAAGGCGGGGTGTCGTCCATCTCGTACGTGCAGTCGATGTCGCGGAACAACTGGTAGTTGACGTTCTTCTTTGTCTTGAACTCCATCAGGGCGGTGCCGTCGTACTCGCCCAGTTCGGATAGCGTTGGGCGCATGTGGCGCATGACTTCGTAATCCGGGGTGCCGTGGCGGAACTCGGCCGGACACCGGCAGAACAGCTTCTTGTCGGTCAGTAGTTGATAGTGGACCTCGTGGCCGACCTTGAGGCCGAGCGCCCGCCAGTCCAGGTTCAGGTCGATTCGATTAGCCAATGGTGCTGGAACTGACCGCCGACGGCAACTCACGCGCGTGCACGATCTTCAGCATCCGTAGTAAAGCTCGTACTCCCAGGGATGCGGCCGCAGCATCACCGCCGCCGCCTCCGCCCGCTTCTGCCAGCACCAGAAGTCAAGCAGCCCCTCCTGGAACACGCCGCCCTGCTTCAGGTAGTCGCTGTCCCGCTCGAGCGCGGACGCGGCCTCGGGCAGGGAACCGGGCAGCAGCTTGGCGCCGCGAGTCTTCGCCGCGTCCTCGGCCTTGCCGCGGAGCGGCATGCCCGCGTCGAGCTTGCGCACGACCCCGTCCACCCCGGCCAGGACCATCGCCGCCATCGCCAGGTAGGGATTGCAGCTGCCGTCGGGTATCCGGTACTCGATGAGCATCTTCCTCGTATCCCTGATGTAACCCGGAATCCTGATGGCCGCGGTCCGGTTGCCCACCGAGAAGAATACCCGGGTCGGCGCTTCGAACCCTGGCGTCAGGCGCTTGTACGAATTCGTGCTCGGGTTGGTCAGCGCGCACAACGACGGGGCGTGCTCCAGAATCCCGCCGATGTAGCAGTGGGCCAGTTTCGACAGGCGGCTGGCGCTCCGACTGTCCCCGAAGAGTGAGACACCGTCGCGGACCGCGTATTGGTGGAAATGCATGCCCGACCCCGGCTCGCCGTGAATCGGCTTGGGCAGAAAAGTGGCGGTGCGTCCGTTGCGCAGGGCCACGTTCTTGATGATGTACTTCGCCATGACGACGCCGTCGGCCGCTTTCAGGCCAGGCTGGAGCTCGGGCTCGAGCTCGACGTGCGAGAACCGCCCGCCCTCGTGGTGGTGGTACTTCATCGGCCAGCCGCACTTACCGGAGATGCGGCACATCTCGGTCCGCAGGTCGGAACTGCGGTCCTGGGGCGGCGCGGCGTGGTAGGACGACCCTGACGCGGCAGACCCGGTCTTGTTCTCCCGGGACATCTCCCGGCTCTCGAACCGGTAGTAGACGTTGTCCGTGTCCGAGGAGTACTCCACCTTGTCAAGCAGGTGGAACTCGAACTCCGGCAGGAACAGGATGTCGTCGCAGCGCAGCCGCTTGCGGGCGAGGGCGAGCGCCTTCCGGAGAATCTCGCGCGGGTCCAACTCGAACGCCTTGCCCGAACCCGGCTCCCGCATATCGGCGAGACACGAAGCAGTGGGGGTGTCGGCGAAGGGCTCGGCGACGAAAGTGTCGAAGTCCGGGAACAGGCACATGTCGCCCGAGTCGACGGCCTTCAATCCCGGTACCGAGGAACCATCGAAACCGATTCCCTCGCTTGCGACCACGTCCAGGCGCTTCACCGGGAATGTCACGTGGTGAAGCCTGCCGAGAGCGTCGGTGTATTTCAGGTCGACGAACCCGATTCCCCGGCGCTTGATAAGTGTGGCGGCACGTCGTGGTATCATAACCCGTAATCTTACTCGCGCAGGGCGGTTTGGCAATGAGGGCGGCGGTTCGCCGGTCCGGCCCGGTCCCTGCGGCACGCTGCGAGTACCGCTCACCCGACCCGGCCTGCAACCCGTACCTCGCCTTCGCCGTGCTGATCGCCGCTGGCCTCGAGGGCGTGACTGACAAGCTGAAGCTCGGGCCGCCGACGTCGGACAACATCTACCGGATGACCCCGAGAGAACGCAAGGAGGCGGGCATCGGTTCCCTGCCGTCCGACCTCTACGGCGCGCTGCTCGAGGCTGAGTCCAGCCCGTTCGTGCGTGCGACCCTGGGCGACGAGATGTTCGAGAGCTTCATCCGCAACAAAAAGCTTGAGTGGGATGAATACAAGGCCCAGGTGACCGAGTTCGAAATCAAGCGCTACCTGCCCATCCTGTAGCGCGCGCGACTGCTGACCGCCGCCACGGCGGTTGACAACTCGGCTGCTGCCGATTATCCTCCCCGCGTGGGAACGACCTTTCTGGTAGCGCTGATCGCCGCCAGCCGCATCGTCATCACCGAAGTCATGGCTAACCCTGCAGGCAAGTTCGGTGCGCACATGCCTGAGGACCGAAACGAGTTCATCGAGCTGTACAACCCCACCAACACCGCAATCGACTTGAACGAGTGGACGATCAATGACGGCGATGCCCCGGATGTCTTAACGGCCTGGACCGATTCCTCGCTGCTCGCCGTCGACTCGTCGCTCATCATCGGCTACTCGTGGCTCAATCCCGGCGGCTATGCGGTTGTGCTCGACCCGGAATACACGGACACGATGGCGGTCGGTGGGTATGTGCAGCCGTATCATTTCGGAGCGAACGCGCTGATTCTCACCGTGGGAAACACCACGCTGGGAAACGGCCTCGCGACAATCGACCCCGTTACCCTCATATCGTCCTCGGCCTACGGCTACGAAGACACCAGCACCTTTGGGACTCCCTCCGACCCGACCGATTCGATTCCCTGCGACCCGGACGACGGCATCTCGTGGGAAAGAATCGACGTTGTCGGCCGGGACACGATCAGCAACTGGATGGCCAGCCGCGACACGGCCGGCTGTACTCCGGGCGCTGTCAACAGCAGTACTACGTTCCTCGACCTCGCAGTTACCGGCATCGCTCTCTCGGATTCTGCCACGACCAAACCCGGCGAACCCCTATTCGCCGCAGTCGGCATCGCCAACTCAGGCTTCCGTACGTCTGCGGCATGGAGCGTCCGCGTTTTCCTCGACCGTAACGGCAACGCCGCGCCCGATGCCGGCGAGTACGATACCACACTCGCCGGCCACTCTCTGCAGCGGGGACAAGACGAGACCCTCACCGTTCGTATCACCTGCCCGGCCGTGAAGACCGACCTTTGGGCCAGGCTCACGTGCGACGGCGACGGCGACTCCACGAACAACAACCGACGCCTGACCATCACGCCCGGCGGGTCGGAGCGCATGTTCGACCTGAACCTGTCGAGCTTCAGCCCGGACGGCGACGGATTCGAAGAGAGCCTGGCTGTTCTCTACCACCTGCCCGAGGCGAAGGGAACGTTGAAGGTGATGGTCTTCAACCTTGGCGGCAGGCAGGTCGCAACGCTGTTCTCCGGGAGGCCATTGGATGCGAGTGGCGTTGTCTGCTGGGACGGCCGCAACTCAACCGGGGACCGCGCGCCGTTCGGGGTCTACGCGGTCTGCGTCGAGTACCGCAGTAGCGGGGCAACCCGCACCGAGAAGCTGCCGGTCGTGTTGTTGCGGAAGTAGGGGTCTAGTTCGCGCTCAGCCGGGTGAGAACGTAGTTGTCGGGATCCACCCATTTGCCGCCGGCGAGCACGCCGTAGTGCAGGTGCGTTCCGGTCGAGCGTCCTGAACTGCCGACCGTGGCGATAACGTCGCCCCGGAACACGTTGGCACCCGCGATCACCTTGAGAGAACGACAGTGGGCGTAGAAGGTCCGGATGCCGTGGCCGTGGTTGATTTCCACGCACCGGCCCCAGCCGCTCTTCCAGCCGGCGTGAGTGACGTGCCCGGCCGCGGTCGCCGCGACCGGAGTGCCGGTGGGCGCGACGATGTCGATACCTGGGTGCATTGCGCGCCTGCCGGTGAACGGGTCGCGCCGGTATCCGTACCCGGACGCAACCCAGCCCTGCACCGGCCAGATTGAAGGCATGTTCTTGAGTCGGGCTTCCTGCTCCTTCACCGCGCCCTCGATTTCAGCCAGTGATTGCTGCTCGAACCGCAGCCGCCTGAGCATCGCGTCAACCCGCGGCTCCGGACTGGGTGGCTGGCTGCCGCCGACGCCCATCAGCCGTATGTCGCCGGGTATCAACGGCATGTTGATGGACGCCCGCAGCTTGTTGTCCATCTGCTCGGCCTTGACGAGGAACTGGCGGAACGTGTCCATCGCCGCGGCATAGGCAACGACCTGCGCCTTGAGGTTGTTGTTCTCGCGGACGAGGCGGCTGACCCGGCCGTGTTCGGTCAAGCGCGAAACCGCAAACGACCCGAGCAAAGACCCGAGAACGAGAACCGCCACCACCCCGGCGATTCCAAGGTAGATGGCGTATGCAGGAATGGACAGGTTGAAAAACCTGTTGCGGCGCTTCAGTGCAACCAATATCTGGAGCGGTTCCACGCTACTCAGTCTAGCTGGATGAGGCCTGGAGTCAAGGAAGGCGCAGGCCTGGTGGTCCAGTGGCCTAGTGATCCAGTGGTCCAGTGCCGCGTCTATCGGTGTACTATGAACTTGTCCCGGAATGAGGCCGAGGCCGATTGAGCGCCGGCCGATGACAAGTCAGTGACCCGCGCGTCCAGTTTGTAGAGATACACCCCGTTGGCCGGCGGCTGCCCGTCTTTGTCCAGACCGTCCCACTCAAGCTGGTTGTAGTCGAACCCGCACGGCGCCGGCGGCAGTACGCGCACCAGCCGGCCGGCAATCGTGAATATCTTCACCGAGACCAGAGCGGCGCGGCTCAGGCCGAACGTGAACTTCGCGGCGCCGGTGGTCGGGTTAGGATAGACCAGGCAGTCGGTCAGCTTCAACGCATCACTCAGCTGGGTCTCAAGCAGCACCGTCACGCGCGTGCGGTTCCGGCCCGGGTTGGTCGGGTCCACCATGTTGTCCGAAGCCGTGACCATAAGCGAGTCGAATGCGTTCTGCAGTTTGAGCGGGTAGGTGAATTGCCCTGCCACGGTCGAGTTATTGTCGTAGCGGAAGTAACTCGCGAGCGGTGTGGTCGTGCCGGCCATCTTCAGGCTCAGCGCCACGTCCTGAATCGACGGGTCCACATTCGGCACGAGGAAGATGCCCGAAGGGTCATTCAACCGACCGAGCAAATCAAAGCTGCGCGGAACCCGGTTCGTGTCGGGCGCCGGCACCAGCGGGATGCCGTCCGCGGAAAGGCTCACGAGCGGCGGCTCGTTGTCCGAGGTCG
>CAYOCZ010000023.1:10096-18600 GCA_964402475.1 uncultured bacterium
AGCGGGATGCCGTCCGCGGAAAGGCTCACGAGCGGCGGCTCGTTGTCCGAGGTCGGGATCATCGAGTCATCGAGCGTGATCGAATCACGCTCGTAGGACAGGGCAGTTGAACCATCGAAGCTGAGCAGTGAGACGCGGCCGGTGCTGGGAAGACGGACGTAGCTCCCGTTGGCAACGACGGTCGTTTCCGGGTACTGCATCCTCGGCACGATGAATGACCCGGCAATCCGGCTCGAATCGAACGTACCCGCACCATGGTGGATCTCGTATCCCGGTAGGTCGTAGTATATCGGCCCGAAGTTGCCACCACCGGTGTAGGTGGAATGATACTCCCGATGCCAGAGCGCCTCGTGCGCCGACACCTCGGAGTAGCCCTTCGCACTGACGGTACCGAGTACCTCGAACTCGTTCCTGCCGCCCGGGTAGAAAGTGTCCGGCCGCACCTCGGGAACCGGACCGCGGTGCGGCATCCTGAGCACGGTCGCCGGGTCGCCGAACAGGTGATACAGGGGGTTCGCCTGCGTGTAGGCCTGGAAGAACGCCGGGCCGATCGGGTCGGCGGGATACTTCATCAGTCGCGAGAACATCAGCTCGGCAAGTGCTTTGTTGCCACCGGCGCCCGTCGCCTTGGTCGCGCCGACACCGGCAATCGTCCCTCCGTCCTTACGTACCAGTTCCTCGGCGATAGCCTCGTACCGCGTATCTTCGAAACGACCCACGCCGCATGAGCCGTAGAACGCAAGCGGACTGCGAGTGCCGTTGTTCACGCTTGGCACCGTATTCGTGATATGCAGCGCCTGCTCGTGGCAGAGCTGGAAACCGGCGCCGTGACCGAAGAAACAGAGGAGCAGGGCGCCGCTGTTAAGCTGCCTGACAAACTCGGCACTCGCCCCTGCCTTCATGTTGGTTGAGGTCAGCGGGTATTCGGTCAGGTAGACCTTCACCGGGTCGAGCAGGCCGGCGGCATCGTCTGCCAGCGACTCGCAGTAGGGTATGTGAAAATACGCGAGCCCGTCCGGTCGATCGTAGCTGCCCTCGATCTCGTCGTCCGCGAGCAAGAGATAGCGCTTGGCCCAGTATCCCAGCGGCTGAGTTTCATACCGCTTCACCCGGTCGAGGAACTGGCGGAACTCCACCGGGCTCCTGACCGTGACCCGGCCAAGTATCAGGTCCGGAGCCGAACCGCCGCCGTCCACGTCTGCGTACCACGCGTCGATGGCCAGCGCGGCACCGCCGTAGACTTCCGGGTCAATGTCATATCCCGACTCGTACGGCGGCAGCAACGGCGCGCTTCGCAGGCCGAGTCTGTTCCGGTAGTCATAGGTGCCGTCGCCGGCGAGCAGCACGTAGGACGGCAGTTTGGCCTGCAGCAGCCGCTTTATCGCGCCCGGTTCTTCAATACCGAACGCGTAGTCATCGTAGACTTCGGACAGCTTCACCGCGCGGACGCGAGCGCTCGGTATCCCGGCGACGTTCCCCTCGCGATACCGGGCGAACAGCTCCCCGGCATGGTAGAACTCGTCCGGACAGACGATGTAGTAGTCGCCCGCTTCGGTGGGGTTGCGCAGGTTACCCGGGCTCCGGCGCACGACCTCCTTCGGCGCCAGCAGTCCTGACGAGAGCGCGCACCGCAGTCGCCTGAACCCGGTGGCGTTCACCCGCAGGTTCCGGCGACTGCCGGAAACGTCAGTGTCGGTTATCCGAACCGGGCTGTAAGGATTGGTGACATCAAGCAGCAGCACGTCGCCGCCCGCGCCCTCGATGCTGAACTCCGCCCCGTTTCCTTCGGCAGTAAGGAACTCAAGCTGAGGTTCGGCTTTGGTCACGGCCAGCTTCTCGGTGTAGCCGACCTCGAGGAAGTCGAGGAACACCTCCATCTCCTCGTCGCCGTACAGCTCGATAGCGAGGCTGTCCGGCTTGCCCGCGCGGGCGACCGCCTCGACCGGCAGGTTGTCGAGCAGAAAGTCGAGGCGGTTGTTCGGCAGTTTCCGCGCTTCCGGAATCCGCAGCGAGTCGACCAATGAGCCATTCAGGTACACCCGCGCATGGGCATAGCGGGTGCCGAGGTCGGTCTTGCCGTAGAACCGGCCCCGGAGCCAGCGGATCGTATCGCGATGGGGTAGCTTGAGGGCGATTGCGACCGTCGTATTCAACCCCGCGGTCTTGACGATGTCCTTCCACAACCAGAGCAGGCCGGACCGGGCCGGGCAAAGGCTGTCCGGCTCGAGCCGGACGTGCTCGTACGCGCTCGGCAGCGGATTCGTGGCGCCCGCGCCGGAGACAGTCGCCATACGGCGGCCGTTCTCACCGCCCCAAGTCAGCCACCAGCAGTATTGGTCCGTGAACACGTTCGTGCGCCAGACCGTATCATTCGTCAGCCCGAGCGAGTCACTTACCCGCCAGTATGAAGGCGACTCGGCATAGAACGCGAGATACTCACCCTTAGCGAACTTCTCGTCGCCGTTGTCCTTCACGTACACCGGCACCTCGACCATCGTGTCGGGGTACGGGCCGTTCACCGCGTACGGACCGATTGAGTAGAGCTTCATCGTCACCGGCGCGATTGACTCCGGAGCGAACCCGGCTGCCTTCAGGTCGGCCGCGTTGATACGGTAGACGCCGGTGCTCTCGGTCTTGACCCGGCACCAGACGTTCGAGCGCTCGAAGAAGTTGCTGGAGTCCAGTAGCGGCAGGTCGAGCTTCCAGCCGATGGCGTCCGCCCCGTTGGCGAGCATCGGCTTGATGACGTCGTCCAGCGCGTCCGGCCGGCCGTTCTGAACCGCGGGCCGGTCGAAGGACAGAGAGACGCGCACCTTGTGATGCAATCGCAGCGTCCTGGTGGCCGCATCATATTGAGCCGGGCTGACCCTGACTCTGGCGACCCGCACGCCGCGCAGCGTCTCGATGCTCAAGAGCTCCGCGGGCGCCGACGGCCAGAATCCGCTCCCCGCTTGTATGCTGTACTCAGTGGGCGGGATGCTGTCGCCGAATCCCACCGCGGGCCTGACTCGCACGCCGACCGAGGTCTCGGTGCCTTCGGTCGAAACGCTCAGCCTCACGTTCCCGCTCTGCGGCACACCGACGAAGAGTACTCGGCTCGGCAGGTCCGGTTCGCCCGGCTCAGCCAACCGCTCGCAGCCGGAAGCCGACACCGCAATACCCTCAACCGTGCTTGACGTGCTGAAGTTGTCGGCCGCCAGTTCCAGCACCACGCCCCTGGGACTCGAACTCACCACCCGCATCGCGTCAGCCTGTGCTTGGGTGAGCGACTTTACGCCTGCGCTCCGCTCAACCGATTTCCGGACGGCAGGCAGGCTCGTCAAGGCTTTCGCGGGACTCTGCGACGGCACGGGGACTGCTCCCGCATGGGGACTGTCCCCAGAGCTCGGACTGCGGAAGCGGCTCTGACCGGACGCAGTTGCTGCCAAGATTGCTGCTGTGAAAACGAAGAGGACTGAACGGACCACGCGGGCGATACTAGTCATACCACAGAAATGTTATGTCATGCTCCTCCCAAGTCAAACTGCGTCAGGGGGACGGTCCTCAAAGCTCCTGCCTTCACACCATCACCACCCCGACCAACGCGCCGCCGAGTATCAGCCACACCGGCCCGACTTTGAACCGGAGCAGCAGGCAGAGCGCAAACGCCGCAAGGACCGCCTGCGCCGGGCCGCTGATCGCGCTCCGGCCCACAAACACGGTGGCCGAAAGCAGCATCCCGGTTACCGCCGGCATCACACCGGACAGGAACCCCTGGACCAGCGCGTTAGATGATACCCGGCGATAGACGTGAATCAACCCCCAGAGCATCAGCAAGGACGGCACGAACGACCCGAGCGCGGCGATCAGCGCGCCCGGAACCCCCAGCACCTTGTATCCGATGAACGCCGCCATGATCGCGACCGGCCCGGGCGTGACCTGGCCGAGCGCGACGCCGTCGATGAACTCCCGCATCGATAGCCAGTGATGAATATCGACCACCTCATGCTGGAGGAACGGAATCGCCGCGAACCCGCCGCCGAATATGACCGTCCCGACTTTCAGGAATACGAGCGCCAACTCCCCCGCCCTTTGCACGACTGCCGGCAACGCGAGCCCGGCCGAACTTCCCAGCCAGAGCCCGACTGTTACTAGCGCCGCCGCGCCGTTCCCCTTCACCTGGCGCCACGCGCCCGACATCACGATGCCCAGCACCCCGCAGCCAAGCACCACTAACAGCACGTCGCCCTTGAAGAACAGCGCGACCGCCGCGACCGCGCCGATGGCTGCCGCCTTCCAGTTCCTGACGTTTGCGCGTCCGATGTTCCACGTCGCCCACGCCAGGATACCGACCACGACCGGCTGCACTCCGGCGAAGAGCTTCGTCACCAGCGGCACGCTGCCGTAGCGGAAGTAGAGCGCGCTCAGGACTGCCATCAACACAAGGCTCGGCGCCAGCAGCGCCACGGCCGCGGTTATCATGCCTCTTATCCCCCGCAGCTCGTACCCGATGTACTCGGCGTAGTTGGAAACGAACGGCCCGGGCAGCATCTGGCCCATCGCCACCGCGACACCCAGCTGCGCGTCCTTAATCCAGCGCCGCCGTTCCACGACCTCCTGCCGGATCAGCGCCAGCATCCCGACCCCGCCGCCGAAGCCGATGGTGCCCAGCTTGGCAAACACCCGCGCAATGTCGCGCAGACTCACGTATCCCGGCCCGGCGCCGCCATTGGTCGCAGCCATCCGGCTATTCTAGTGCGGCGCCCGCCGGCTGCAAGCCGCGCACGCCCGGTTTGACAGTGCGGCAGACCTGTGGTAAGCCTCTATCAGGCGCGACATGGAATACCTGCTTTACGTGCTGCTGGGCATCGGCCTCGCCGCAGCCTGCGGGTTCCGGGTGTTCGTGCCGTTCCTCGCAATCAGCATAGCCGCCCTGGCCGGGCAGCTCAAGCTCGCGCCTGACTTCGCCTGGCTCGGCTCCTGGCCGGCGCTCATCGTCTTCGCGGTTGCCCCCGTGCTCGAAATCGTCGCCTACTACATACCGTGGCTCGACCACGTGCTCGACGTCGCCGCTACGCCTGCGGCAATCGTGGCCGGGGTCGTTGTCACGGCCTCGGTTGTCACCGGGATGAGCCCGGTGCTACGCTGGACCCTGGCGGCAATCGCGGGCGGCGGAGTCGCCGCGGCGGTCCAGCTTGCGACCGTCGCTCTGCGCCGGGCGTCAACCTACGCGACCGCCGGGTTTGCCCACCCGCTCGCGGCCACGGTCGAAACCGACGGCTCGGTCGGGATGTCGGCCCTGAGCCTGCTCGTGCCGTTCGTCGCGGGAGTCCTCGCACTCCTGCTCGTACTCATCGCCGCCCGCCGGCTCTCCCGGCGCGGCGCCCGGGCCTGAAGCAGGGCCTCATGGCTTGTGGAGTCCGGCCGCGCGCGTGCTTGACATCTTCGCCGGTTTCGGTTACTACTTCTCCGGAGGCTATTATGACTATGAAACTGCCAGCCCTTCTAGCTCTGCTCGTGGTTATCGCCTCAGCGACGCCGGTGTTCGATGCCCCGGTTGCGATTGAGGCAAACGGCAGTGCCATCAACGTCGGCTACGGAGGCAACGCCTCGCCGTTTGTCGTTGACTGGAACGGCGACGGGAAACAGGACCTTCTGCTCGGTCAGTTCAACAGTGGGAGGGTCAGGTTCTACGAGAACGTCGGCGAGAACTTCGCGCCGGTGTTCGGCGACTCCGTCTATCTGCAGGCCGACGGCTCGGACATATCCCTGAGCTCCGGCTGATGCCAGGGCGCTACGGTCGCCGTGTGCGACTGGAACAATGACGGCCGGCTGGACCTCATCACCGGCGAGCGCAACGGGTATTACACCGTCTTCCTCAGAAAGGAAGACAGCACCCTTACCAACGCGGGCAGGATACAGGCCCACGGTGTTGACATCAGGACCGACAACAACTCGTGGCCGGCAGTCTGCGACTGGAACCTCGACGGCCGCAAGGATCTGCTCGCAGGCCAGGAGGGCATCGGCGCCCCCTGCAACGTCTACGTCTACCTGAACGAGGGGACCGACTCGCTGCCGGTCTTCGGCGACTCGACGCCGGTACTACACGACGGCGTTCCATTCAACAACTACCGCTGCGTGCCTTTGCTGCTTGACCTCGACCTCGACGGTAAGAGGGACCTGGTCCTCGGCGAGTGGTATAGCTCGGTGCGCCTCTACGCCAACGTCGGCACCGACACGAACCCGGTCTTCAACACATTCATCAACCTGGTCCAGCCCGACTCGAGTAGCTACCTCAACGGGAACCCGCCCCGCATCAACTTCACGGACTGGGACGGCGACGAAGACCTGGACCTGATAACGTGTGACTACTACGGCTCGGTCTTCCTCCGGCGGAACATCACAGCCGGAGGCTTGGAGGAACGCTACGAGCCACAAGCCTCCATCCACACGCCTGCAGCGACCGTCGTCCGCGGCGTGCTCTTCCTTCCGCCTTCGCCGCTCTCTGCTCCCTCCTCCCTCCTCTCTATTGATGGCCGCAAGGTCATGTCCCTTCACCCCGGCTCGAACGACGTATCTTCCCTCGCCCCCGGCGCGTACTTCGTTAGAGAAGAGGGGTTAGGGACTAGGGGTTGGGGTTCAGGGAAAACGCAGAAAGTCCTCAAGACCGAGTAGCCGAGATTCCACTGTGTACAACGAGCCGCCGAACAACGGCGGCTCGCTGCTACTAGTACTGGCACTGAATGTAGACTGGCGCTCTGAGAATCACCAAAGGAATCGCAGTGCAGGTTGCTCCGAGAATCTTCCCGCAAGTCCCCTCGCGAATCGCACTCTGAGACACCTCGCCGGTCACGCGGCCAATCACGTTCCCCGTGGCCATGGAAGTCACGGTCGGAATCGTGGTCCGGACCGGGCTGCCAATCCCCTCACATCTCGTGCCGCAGGTCCCAGTCAGAATCGCGCCGCCAACCGCAGCCCACACCACGTCGCAGACGACCTTCCGAACCACCCCGGGAACCGTTCCCGGGACGGTTCCCACGGTGGTTGTCGGGGTGTCGGTTCCGACCGCCCTTTGCGCCTAACGCTCAATAAAGCAAGCACTTAGGTCGATGGACTATCAAAACGGGTAGCGTCCCCATTTAGTGGCTGCGGGAACTGACGGGCGGACAGATACCAGACTCGTCGTAGGTCCCATGTTCCGTATCACGGCGACGCTCATCCGCCCTGCCCGCTTCGCCTTGGCTTGGCAGGTGACCGGGAGAGAAACACGAGGAGTATGTGCCCGGATGGCTGCTGCGTTGGGTATTCGGTCAGACGCGGGGAGAACACCGGAAGGGACCTCCAGTAGGACCTGCCGGAGGTGTTCGGGAGGACACTTCAGGGCAGTCCCCCGAATAGTCCGGGGGTATACCCGGGGCTTACCCCCAAAGTCAGCTGCGGAAGAACAGGAAGATGCGCGTTAAGCGTTGGCCTACCGGGAGATATGTGAACAAGACTCCGGCGCGGGCGCGTCGGTCAGGTGCCGGCTCCGATTGCTTGGCGGTTTCCGTTTCCCGTATGAAACACCCCGCCGCATTCCCAGCCACAGTGTGCAGAAGTTTCCCGCCCCATAGGCTTGAAATCAAGAGGCGGGCTTCCGCCCGCCCCTGCCTGTCTACTGTCTGCTGTATTCTGTCTTCTTGAGGTCCTACCTCGTCACTACCGCCTTCTGTACCTCCGTAGAGCCAGAAGTGTCGAGCCGGATGAAGTACACGCCGCGTGCGATCGCGCCCCCATTTTGGTCGCTTTGGTTCCAGACTGCGGAGTGCTGGCCCGCCGACTGATCCTCCGCCACCAGTTGCCTGACCTTGCGGCCCATTAGGTCATAGACCGAGAGGTCGACACGACACGACATGGCAAGAGAGTAGTTCGCCTCGTAACCCCCGGATGTCATCTGCAGCTGCAAGCCTGCTACCGGGCGCGGGCCGGACGGTTTGGCCTCAGCAACCCCGTAGCCGACGTCGCGCAGGACGTGAATGGTGTTGCTGTCGGCCCTGGTGACAAAGATGCGTTCACGAATGGGGTCGAGCTGGATGTCCATCGGGATGCGGTCGCCCAGATGCAGTCCCGGCACGATTATCGAGTCGGTGTTGCAGTCAAGCACGGCCACGAAGCTACTGTCAAGGCCCTGGGTCTGGCCAGCGCTGTCGAGCCAGCAGCCAAGGTAGATACGGTTGCTCCACGGTACCCAGCGCATCCACCGCGCGCCCCAGCCCCGATGCGCGTACTCGACCTTCTTCAGAACGGAATCGGTAGCGCAGTCAATGACCCACAGCGTGTCCGGGGTGTCGGGGTTGGCGTCGTTGTCGGCGAGGTAGACCTTCCCGTCGCGCTCGTTGACGGCAACCTGGTTATATATCCCTTGCCAGATTTGCACGGGAAGCACGCCGAGGAGCGTATCGTGTTCGGTGTCGAGGATACCTACGTTCGCGCCCCACGGTTCCGGGCCGTATGGCCCGAAGTAGGCCTTGCGGTGGGCGTAGTCG
>CAYOCZ010000024.1:0-18058 GCA_964402475.1 uncultured bacterium
TCCGTGTTTATCAGTGGTTGACTACTTCCCAGTCCGGGACCTTGGTGTCTTTGTGAGTGCTATAGGATTAGCCTGTGTTGAGAGTGCTGTTTGACGAGAAGGCTGTCTCGCCTTCAAATGGTAGTGAATTAATGTCCGAAAAGGTCTACCATCGAAAGGAGACAGCCATGACCGCAAACAGCCTAATGCAGAGGCGTTCTGCAATCAAGCCCGACACGCTCATCGTCGGGGTCGATGTCGCTAAGTTCAACCACGTCGCCTGCACCCTGGTGCCGGGCGGCGCGATTGGCAAGCCGTTTGAGTTCGCCAACAGCCGGGAAGGATTCATCGTGCTATCGGCCGAGATCGAGGCTCGGAAGCCGACACCAGCCTCGGCCGTCATCGTCGGTCTGGAATCGACCGGTATCTACTGGATCAACCTTGCCCGCTGGCTTGCCGAGCACGGCTGCCAGGTGGTCCAAGTCAGCGGCCTGTATGTCCACCGTGCCAAGGAACTGGCCGACAACAGCCGCGGGACGAGCGACGGCAAGGATGCCCTGCTGATTGCCGACCTTGTTGCCCAAGGTAAGTACCTGGGTTTTGTCCGGCCCGCCGGTGTGCTGGCCGACCTGCGCCAACTGGTCGGGTTGCGTCAGCGGCTGGTGCAGGAGCGTGCTGCCAGGTACAACCTGCTGCACCAGTCGGTAGACCTGCTCTTCCCGGAGTTTGCCGCTGTCTTCCGGGACGTAACCGGTCCCGGCGCGCGACGCGTACTGCGGCGCTTTTCTACCCCGGCCGCAGCCCTGGCACACCCACCGGATGAGATGCGCCGGCAGCTTTCGGAGGATGGCCGGGTCCGGGTGAGCGTTACCAAGCTCGCCGAGCTGCAGGCAGTAGCCCGGCAGTCCATTGGTGCGTGTGAAGGCACAACCGGCCTGGAATACGCCCTTAATGACACCCTGTTGGAGCTGGGTTCGCTCGATACACGGGTGAAGAAGGTGGAGGCGGAGATTGACCGACTGCTGGCGCAGGTAGACGAAACACCGATACTCACCAGCGTACTGGGAATCGGGCCGATGACGGCTGCTATCATCCTGGGCGAGACCGGCGGGCTTAAACAGTACAGTTGCGCGGCGGCGGTGCTGAAGCTGGCCGGGCTCAATCTGTACCAGATCAGCTCGGGGAAATACTGTGGCGACCGGCACATCTCGCAGATGGGCCGGCCGTTGCTGCGACAGGCGCTGTACCTTGCCGCGCTGCAGCACACCCACCCGGGTACGCCGCTGTACCCGCACTATGCCGATTTGTTGCGGCGCGGTAAGCCTAAGCCGGTAGCGCTGATCGCCGTGTGTTGCCGACTGGTACGGTTGCTCTATGCGCTGGTCCGTGACGGCCGCTGCTACAGCGCGCAGCCGCCGGAGAAGAACCGGCAGACTCGGGCGGCATGAGATAAGTCTTCGCCAGTGGGGCAGTCATGAACAAAGAAGCTACGGGCCGCCTCGGATTCGAGGCGGGGCCGCGATTTTGTGAGTATTGATGCCCCACTGGCTCGCGTTCTGGATGAAGCACTGCTCTGAGTCCCGACCCGGGGAGCTCTGGAAGTACCTGTGCCCGAAGCGAGTGCCCGAAGGTGGGGATTACCCACTGGCGAGACTGATCGAACTGCCGACCGAGCGAAGAGAAGCCGCCGACGACTCGGCTCGAGTCGACGGCGGCAGACAACTCAAACGAAAGCGAGACAGCCAACGCACAGCTTGACTGCCATACCTGTCTTTGTGGTAAGAATTTGAATCTGTGTGATCTGCGGAATCTGCGGATGACCTGACCGGACCTTGGCCGGTGCTATTCGGTCAGGCCGGCGAGTTGGCCGCAGCCGGCAAGGATGCGCGCGCCTTTGCTGCGGCGCACCGTGACCGCGGGCACGAGCGGCCAGAGCTTGCGGGCAAAGGCCTCGACCGACTCGGCCGTCGGCGCCTTGAGGTCGCAGCCCGGGAACGGGTTGAGCGGAATCAGGTTGAGTTTGCAGGGAATGCCTTTGAGCAGGGCCGCAAGCTGCTTCACGTCCTTGTTCCGGTTGTTGATGCCGTCCACGAGCACGTACTCGAACGTCACGCGTTTGCTCTTTGCCGCCGCGTATTCCCGAATCGCGGCCATGACTTCATTGAGCGGGTGGAGCTTGTTGGCCGGCATGAGCTTCGAGCGGGTCTCGTCGTCCGAGGCATTGAGGGAGAGGGCGAGGCGGAACTGCTGCGGCAGTTGAGTGAATGCCCTGATGCCGTCCGGGATGCCGGAGGTGGAGATGGTTATCCGGCGCGCGCCGATGCCGAGGCCGTTCTCGGCGTTGATGGTCCGCGCAGCCTCGATGGTGGCGTCGTAGTTGAGGAATGGCTCGCCCATTCCCATGAAGACGACGTTGGTGATAAGTGGAAAGGGGTAAGTGGAAATGGACAAGTCAGGAGCGGTTTCGGACTTGGGACTTTTCCCTTGTGACTTACTACTTCCCAGGCGCCGGCGGATAGCCAGTACCTGGGTTGCGATTTCGTGCCAGGCGAGGTCGCGTTTGAAGACAAGCGTACCGGTGTAGCAGAATCCACAACCGAGGCGGCATCCGACTTGGGTCGAGACGCACACAGTGCGGCGGTCACCGTCGGGTATGAAGACGGACTCGATGACGTTTCCGTCCGCGAGTTTGAAGGTGAACTTGGTCGTTCCGTCTTCGTCGTCGAGGGTTCGGAGCAGTTCGAGCCGGCCGACCGTGTAACGCTCGGCAAGCAGGGCGCGACGTTCTTTGCTCAGGTTCGTCATCGCGGCGATGTCGTCAACGCCTTTCTGCCAGAGCCAGGTGAATATCTGCCCCGCAGTGTAGCGCGGCCAGCCAAGCTCGGCGCAGAGCGCCTCGAGCTGGCCGAGCGTCAAAGACCTGAGGTCGTTCATCGGGGAGTGGGGAGTAGGGAGTAGAGAGCAGAGAGGAGGCGGACGAAGTCAGAACTCAGAAGGCAGAATGCAGAAGGCAGAGGTGAAGAGCGGCGAGTGAGAATCTGTGTAATCTGCGTAATCTGTGGATTCATCATTCCGGCCTGGAGACGACGTTGAGGACGAGGCCGACCATGATGAAGTTGAGGAGCAGGGAGGAGCCGCCGTAACTCAAGAACGGCAGAGCGATGCCGGTGATTGGCAGGAGTCCGAGCAGCATGCCGATGTTGGCGAACATCTGGTAACCGATGATTGCCGCGAATCCCACGCAGAGCAACGAGCCGCTCGAGTCATTGGACTGGCGCGCGGCGAGCAGCATCCGGCGCAGGAGCCAGAGGAAGAGGCCGAGCAGCACGAGGCAGCCGAGGAGCCCGAACTCTTCGCCGAGTGAGGAGAAGACAAAGTCGGTGTGGCGGTTGGGCAGGAACCCGAGCCGCTTCTGGCTGCCCTGGAGGAAACCCTTGCCGATGAGCCGGCCTGAGCCGATGGCGATTTGGGACTGGATTGCGTTCCAACTGATGCCGTGAGGGTCGAACCAGGGCGCGAAGAAGCTCATGATGCGCGCGCGCTGGTAGTCTTTGAGCGAGGAGAGCACGACCGGCGAGAGCAGGCCGAACCCTGCGCTGACCGCAAGGCCGATGAGTGCTTTGCTGAGACCCGAGCGGACGAGCAGGATGATTGCCAGCACCACGAAGAACGGTATCCAGGTGTACAGGGAGAACCCGGCCGCAAACGACAGGGCAGGCGAGAACAGCAGCAGGATATGGAGCGGTCTCATGCCCTGCCAGTAGAGCATGGCCGCCAGCAGCGCCGCGAAGATGAGGGCGGTGGAGAGGTCAGGCTCAACCATGACCAGCAGGGCCGGAACAAGGGCAACGGCCATCGGCGTGGTAAGGTCGCGGAAGTTGAACCCAATACTGCGCTTGACGCTCAGGTGCTTGGCCAGGAGCAGTACGGTGGCGAGCTTGGCGAACTCCGAAGGCTGGATATACACCGGTCCAAGCACGAACCAGCGATGAGACCCGGGGCCGGTACCGACGACGATGACTGCGAGCAGCATCAGCACGGCCAGGCCGTAGATCGGCTCGGCCAGGCCGTAGAGGATGCGGCGAGGAATGAAGACCGCCACAGCCGCGGCGCCGATGGCTATCGGAAGGAAGATGAGTTGTCGGAAGAAGAAGTATGAGCCGCCTGAGGAGTAGATGGCAAGCAGGCCGAAGGACGCGAGCAGCAGGGTCGCGGCTATGAGTCCGGGGTCGAAGCGTTTCACCGCCCGTCCCGCCCTTGGGAATCAGGTATCGCGGCCTGAACCGATTCCGGGTGTCCTGCTGAACTGACCGGCATTGCCGGCTGCTCCGGTTCCGGCGAGAAGTATGCACGGATGAGCTGGCCGGCAATCGGCGCGGACACGACGCCGCCGTGGCCGGCGTTCTCGGCCAGCACCGCGAAGACGACTTCCGGCGCGTCGGACGGCGCGTAGCCGACAAACCAGGCGTGGTCGGGCTTCGGCGGGTTCTGGGCCGTGCCGGTCTTGCCGGCGATGCTGATTTCCTTGATCCGCGCGCCGATCCCGGTTCCCCGCTCGACCACCCGTTCGAGTCCGAGCTTGACCACGTCGATGTCCTGCCGCCGCATCGGCAGTTGGCGGACCTCAGGTAAGGTAGTGTGAATCGTGCGCCCGGCCGAATCGACCCGGGCCACAAGGTAGGGCCGAACCGCCCGACCTTCGTTGGCGATTGCGCCGTAGAGCACGGCCATCTGCAGCAGCGTGGCCGTGACTTCACCCTGGCCGATAGCGAAGTTGAGAACCGACCCGGCGCCCCACTTGCTCTTGCCGTAGCGCTTGTCGAGCCACTGGCGCGTAGGGATGTTGCCGGGTTTCTCACCGGGCATGTCGATACCGGTGGTGAGTCCCAGGCCGACTTCCTTTGCGTAGGCAGTCAGGCTGTCGAGCCCGAGCCGGATCCCGGCCTGGTAGAAGTACGTGTTGCAGGACTGGGCCATGGCGCCGACAAGGTCGAGGCTGCCGTGGACGGTAGTGCACTTGAAGCGGCGGTTGCCGTACTTGAATGAGCCGGTGCACGGCTGGAATCGCGTGGCGCGGGTAAGCGCGCGTTGCCGGAGCGCGCCCAGCGCCACGACCGGCTTCATCGTGCTGCCGGGAGGATAGCCGGCCGTTATTGCCCGGTTGAAGAAGGGCTTCGAAGGATTGGAGATGAGCGAATCCCAGGTTGCGGGGTCGATCGGCGCCATGAAGATGTTGGGGTCGAAATCGGGCTGAGAGACCAGGCAGATGATGGCGCCGGTCCTTGTTTCCATTCCGACTACTGCCGCGCGCGCGTAGGGAGCCAGCAGCCGGCACGCAAGCTTCTGAATCCGGTCGTCGATGGTCAGAATCAGGTCCCGGCCCGGGATCTCGGGTTCCGGGCGTTTTTCCGGCAGCGGGCCGATTTCCTGGCCCCGGGCATCGACCTCGGCGTACTCGGACCCATCGCGGCCACGCAGCCGGGACTCGTACTGCGCCTCGATGCCGGCCCGGCCGACGAAGTCGAGCGGTCGCAGCGACGTGTCGCGCCGCAGTTCGTCCTGGCTTACTTCGCCGATATGGCCGAGGACGTGGCAGTAACGGCTGGCGGCCGGGTAATGGCGCACCGGGTCGACGCGAATGTGAACGCCGGGCAAACGGAAGCTGCTTTCTTCGATTCGGGCGACTTCTTCAATCGACACGTCGCGTTTGACGTTGACCGGCGAGTAGTACATCGCGACCGGCTTCAGTTGGTCCCGCAGTTCCGTCGCAGGGATGTCGAGCACACGGGCGAGCAGCGGCAGGACCGAGTCCGGGATCTCAGTCGGGACTACCGAGGCAGTGAACGACGGCCGCGTGTCGGCGAGCAGCACCCCGTTCCGGTCGAGGATGCGGCCGCGCGGGGCCGGCAGAACCAGTTTGCGGATTCGATTGCGGTCGCTCAGGCGTGCGTAGCGACCGCCCTGGATGATTTGGAGCTGGACCAGGCGGATGGAGAGAATGCCGAGCAGGACAAGCAGGACCTGCGTCAGCCGGGTTAGGCGGGCTGCCATCCGTGATAGAGGAGCCGGGTCAGGCTCAGTTCGGCCAGCGGGGCGAGCAGCAGGGTCAGCGCCGACGATGCCAGCAGGGCCGGCAAGCCGGGAAGGCCCGCACCAAATGCGGCGACAGCGATCCACTTGAGCGCCAGGGCCATGGCCACGAACAGAAGCGTGGCCCACCGTGCCCGGTAGAAGAGGGAACGCAGCAAAGCCACGCCGTAGCCGGTTGCTGCCAGCGTGACCAGGTGAGTGCCGGCGAAGGCCGGGCTGGTCAGGTCGAGACAAAGCCCGGCAAAGGCCCCGGCCAGTGTTGACGTGATTCGGTTCTCGTGCAGCGAGACCACAACCAACCCGAGCAGAATCAGGTCAGGCCACCACAGAGTCACGCTGGCCTGTATCAGGAACAGCAGGTACAGCAGGATGAACGCGACGAAGGTTCTCATTGGCCGGCCGGTTGGTCCGGGATGCTTACTTCTGGGCGGGCCGTGTTTTCGAGCCAGCCGGTTCCGGAGTCATGGGAAGCGGCTTCGGGTATCGAGATGACGAACACCTGCTCGATGCGGCTGACGTCGGCAAATGGGCGGATTGACACCGGCTTGAAAAGGGCTTCCGGGCGGTCCGGGACCGCGACGACTTCGCCCAGCCTGAGTCCCTTTGGGAAGACCGTTCCGATGCCGGCGGTCACGAGAGTGTCACCGGGCTTGAAGTCGGATTCCTTGGGCACGTAGTCGAGGAACAGCCGGCCGGCTCGGTCGGGCCGGGCCAATGCCGGGACCCGGGACCGGAGGTTGAGCACGGCGATCCGCGCCGCGGGAGCGAGCAGGGTCTGGACCAGTGACTGGTGCGGGCCGCAGGCAACTACCTTGCCGCAGACTCCATCCGGCGTGATTACCGGAGCGCCCGGCCGCACGTCGTGGAGCGAACCGCGGCTGATAATGAGCCAGTGCTCGAACGTGGTGAGGTCGCGGCCGATGACCGGTGCCCGGGTCAGTGCCAAGCCGACGGACGGTTGCGCGCCGGCGGCGTGCGAGGCCGATTCGAGACGCGCATTCTCCACCGCGAGCTGAGCGGCCAGCAGTGAGAGTCGTTCGTTCTCGGTCCTTGTTTCGCGAAGCGACCGGCTGACCGCGGTGCCGAGGCGCAGCGGCGACAGGAGCGCGACCTGGAGCGGCTGCGTGGCAGCGATGCGCAGCCGGTGGGGGATGAGCAGGAGAACCAGACCCAGGAGAATGACCAGCCAGGCGGCGCGGTCCTGCCAGGCGGTGACGATTGGCCTGAACAAGACCGAATCAGCCGTGCAAAGCGGCTGCCGCCGTCACGGGGTGGGACCCGATCATCGAGTCCTTAGAGTTTCTGCTACTTGGCGCGAAGTACGAGTTTCTCGTTGACGCTGATGTTCTCCAGGATGCGGCCGGCGCCGCGCACCACGCTCTCCAGCGGATTCTCGGCCACGAACACCGGCAGGCTTGTTTCTTCTTTGATCAGCAGGTCAAGCCCGCGCAGCAGGGCCCCGCCGCCGCACATGTAGATGCCGCGGTCGACGATGTCGGCCGCCAGCTCCGGCGGTGTCTTCTCCAGAGCGAGACGGATCGCGTCGACAATCAGCGTAATCGGCTCTTCCAGCGACTCGCGCACCTTGGTGCTCGTTATCTTGATGATTTTCGGTATACCGGAAACGAGGTCCCGACCTTTGACTTCCATGGTTTCCTCTTTGCCGGTCGCGTAGGCCGAGCCGACGGCGATTTTGACCGACTCGGACGTCTGCTCGCCGATGATGAGGTTGTAGTTCTTCTTGATGTAGTTGACTATCGCTTCGTCCATTTCATCGCCGGCAACGCGGACCGAGGCGGCGTTGACCACGCCGGAGAGCGCGACGACGGCGATCTCCGTGGTGCCGCCGCCGATGTCGATGATCATGTTGCCGGTCGGTGCCTCGACCGGCAGGCCGACGCCGATGGCCGCGGCGATGGGCTCGGACACGAGGTAGATTTCCCGAGCGCCGGATGCCTCGACCGAGTCGCGCACGGCGCGCTTCTCGACCTCGGTGATGCACGATGGCACGCAGACGATGACGCGGGGCCGGACAAAGAGCTTCTTGCGCTGGACCATGCCGATGTAGGTCTTGAGCATGATCTCGACGATGCCGAAGTCGGCGATGACGCCGTCCTTCATCGGTCGGATGACGCGGATTCCTTCCGGGGTCCGGCCGAGCATCCGTTTGGCCTCGGTGCCGACCGCAACGACCTCGTGGGTCAGCTCGTCGATCGTGACGATCGAAGGCTCGCGCAGCTCAATGCCCTTACTCTTGACGTAGATCAGGGTAGAGGAGGTGCCGAGGTCGATGGCTATGTCATTGGTAAAACGCTCAGTTATGCCTCGGAAGAGGGAGTCCACTGTCACGCCCATAGCGTAGCCTAAAGCGCTCTTGTGTCAAGCGTAGCCGGTCGGAGTTCGGTACCAAGCATACAGCCGAGGGATTGGGGATGAGGGATGAACGGCCGAGCGCCGACCTTCCGGCTTCAGCCTTTTCTGTTCATCCTTGCCTCTGGCTCGGCCGCTTGACTTGGCCCCGGGCGAATCTAGAATGGGCACGATGATACAACCCGGCGACCACGTGATTCTCTTTCACTCCGACCGCATGAACTACCTCGTAGCGGTTCAACCCAAAGGCAGCTTCTCGACCCATCGCGGCCAGTTGCCGTTCGACCAGATCGCCGGGCGGGAGTTTGGCGACGCGGTGCGGACCCATCTTGGCTTCCTTTTCTACCTGCTCAAACCCGGTCTTGCCGACTTGGCAATGAAGGTCAAACGCTCCACCACCATTGTCTACCCCAAGGACGTCGGTGCCATGCTGCTTTCGGCGGCGGTCTTCCCCGGGGCGCGGGTGATTGAAACCGGGTCCGGGTCGGGCGCCCTGACCACGATTCTCGCCAACTTCGTGCGGCCGGACGGCAGGGTCTACTCGTACGAGCGGCGGCCGGAGTTCAGCGCCAACGCGAGGGCCAACGTTGTGAGGTACGGGTTGGACCCATTCTGCGAGTTCTTTGTGCGGGACCCGGAGCAGGAGGGATTCGAGCAATCGGACGTGGATGCGGTGCTCTTGGACGTCCCTGAACCGTGGACTCTGGTCGCGCCCGTTCACAAGGCCCTCAAGGGCGGGCACACTCTTGTCTCGATAATCCCTACCGTAGAGCAATTGCGTAAGACCGTATCGGCCATGGAGATGCAGGGATTTGCCAGAATCCACGTCAAGGAAATCCTGGAACGTGAGATGCTCGTGCGTACGACAGGAATCAGGCCCGCAGACCGGATGGTCGCGCACACGGTCTACCTGATACTGGGGAACAAGGTGAACCAGCCGGGTCTGGCGGGTGTTGCGATGCCGGAACCGGACACAGACCGGCCGCGGGATGAAGCTGACTAGATCCCTGCTGACAATTGTCATCCTGGTCACCGGCTGCGGGCACCGACCGAGCCTGGAACCGGGCTTGAGAGTGGTTTCACTGGTGCCGAGCGTGACCGAGATTGCATACGCCGTGGGCGCGGGAAAGACGCTCGTCGGCAACACGAACCAGTGCGACTTCCCGGAAGCGGCCAAGAGGGTCTACAAGACCGGAGATTTCATGAGCCCGGACCTCGAGCGGATAGTCGCGCTCCGGCCCGGTCTCGTCTTTCTCGCCCTGCCGATGCACCGTCAGTTGCTCGAGAAGCTGAAGGAGATGAAGGTGCCGGTCTACTCATCCCGGCCGGCTGGTATCCAGGCTGTGTTCAAGGAGATAGACACGGTGGCGCAACTGCTCGGACAGAAGGCGTCGGGGGAGAGCCTCGTTGCCGCCATGCGACGGCGGCTGGACTCAATTCCGGCGTTTGCCGACGCGCCGCGCGTGTACGTCGAGATTTCCGGAACACCGTTGATGACCGCCGGAGGCGGCACGTTCATCAACGAGTTGCTTGTGCGGGCCGGTGGGCGGAACGTCTTCCAGTCTTCAGTGCAGGAATACCCGGTCGTCGACCCGGAGGCGGTACTCAAGGTTGACCCTGAGGTGATGCTGTTGTTGCATCCGGACGTGAGTGCCCGGGACGTCGCTCTCCGTGTCGGCTGGCGCGGTATCAGCGCGGTCAAAAACGGCCGAATCTACGACCGGCTAGACGAAGACCTTCTCTTCAGGCCGGGACCGCGGATTGTCGACGGTGTAGTCCTGTTGGCAAAGCTGCTCCATCCCGGGCAGTAGACTATGCAGCGGCGTCTCGTGCCGGGTTGGGTCGGCCTGATTCTGCTGTTCATATCGGCCGCTGCTCTCTCGGTCGCAGTCGGGCCCGGTGGCTTCACTGGCACGAACCTGAGCGCGGTAATGCACCTGCGTCTGCTGCGACTGGCGCTGGGAATCATAGCCGGCGGGGTGCTCGCGGTTGTGGGCGCGTCGCTTCAGGGTCTGCTTCAGAACCCGCTGGCCGACCCATTCACGATGGGTGTGGCGAGCGGGGCTGCGTTGGGCGCGAGCCTGACCTTGGTGCTGGGCCGGTCAGCCGGGGCGCTCGCGCCGGTCGGTGGTTTTGCCGGGGCGCTTACTACGATGCTCGTGGTCTACGGGCTGGCGCGGGTACGAGGCCGAGTCACGGTCACCGGACTCGTGCTTGCCGGCGTCATCATGAGTTTCCTCTTCTCGAGTCTTGTCATGCTGGCAATGATCCTGGGCCGCCGTACTCTGGGCGAAGCGGTGTACATGATGATGGGGCATCTCGGGGTGGTATACACCGGTACGAGCCTCTGGCTGTTTGCCGGTGTCGCGGTTCTGTGCGTTGCCGGCTGCGCCTGGCTGTTCTCGATGTCGCGGTCGCTTGACATCATGTCATCGGGTGAGGAGGCAGCGGAGACACTCGGCGTCGACACGCAGCGCGTCACCAAGACCGTGTTCGTCATATCGTCGGTGCTGGTCGGAGCGGTGGTGTCTTTCACCGGAGCGATCAGCTTTGTGGGTCTGGTCGTTCCGCACCTGGCGAGGATGCTGTTCGGGCCTGAGCACCGTCGAGTCCTGCCCGGGTCCTTCGTTGCGGGCGCGGGAATCCTCCTTCTTTCGGATGTGCTGGCTCGGAACATCGTTCCCGGCGGGCTGCCGCTTTCCATCGTCACCGCGCTCGTGGGCGTGCCCTTCTTCATATACCTGCTGAGGAGCCGGTTATGAAGGCAATCGAGCTTTCCAGTCTCGGATTCGGATACGACGAAGCACTGGTCTTCGACGGATTCAAACTCGATGTCGGGGCCGGCGAGTTTCTCGGCGTCATCGGGCCGAACGGCGCGGGCAAGTCTACGCTCCTCAGGCTCGTGGCCGGCCTGCTCAGGCCCGCGCGGGGTTCGATCCGGATTCTCGAGCGGGATTTGCGCTCACTTGGTCGGAAAGAGGTCGCGCGCGCCGTCGGCGTGGTCCTGCAGGAGAACCCGTTCGCCTTCGACTACAGCGTTTCGGACGTCGTTATGATGGGGCGGAACCCCTACCTGGGGAGGTTCCAGAGTCCGGGCAAATACGACCGGGAAGCGGTGGACTCTGCGCTGGAATTCGTTGATGCCCTTTTCCTGCGGGACAAACGCATCAACTCTATTTCAGCCGGCGAGCGACAGCGAGTGGTGCTGGCGCGTGCGCTTGCCCAGGAGCCGAAGGTCCTGATGCTGGATGAGGCGACGTCTCACTTGGACATCGCTCACCAGCAGCTGATTGCGCGCATCCTGTCGGAGCTCAACCGGCAGGGACGGACCATCGTCCTCTTGTCGCACGACCTGAACCTGGCCGCGCTCTACTGCTCGCGAATCCTGCTGCTCGACCGGGGCAAGGCCGTGGCTTGCGATGTGCCGGAGCGGGTCATCACCGCTGAGTTGATCAGGTCAGTCTACGGGGTAGATCCGATTGTCACCCGGCACCCGGAGAGTGGCCGGCCCCAGGTCATGCTGCCCAGGGACGCGACCGGCCCACAGCCTGTTTCCGATTGACTATTCGCGAATGAAGACTGGGCCAACTGCCTTTGGTGGCCGGCCTTCGTAGACCGAAACTGGGTTTGGCCTAGCGCGGGGACGGCGAGGAGTCGGGCTTGTCGCCCAGTAGTCTGCGGGCAAGGAGCGCGGCCGAGTCCGGGTTCGCCAGCCAGTCCCGGCGCTGCTGCTGTTCTTCAATCCGCCGCTTGAATTCGGTGATGTCGGCCCGGACTCTCCGCTCGCGCGCCTTGCGCCGACCGATGCTTATCAGCCCGTTGGGACCGGCCAGGAACCAGAAAGCGAAGACGATGAACACTGCCAGCACCGCCAACCTGACCAGCCGTTGCAGCGGTGACCGGCCGGTGTTCATCGCTTCAGCGTCTGAAGGCCGGCATAGCGAAGGACGTCATCCTCCTCGATGCGGATGAGCCGGTTGTACTTGGTCACGCGCTCGCTGCGGCAGGGCGCGCCGGTCTTGATCTGGCCGGAATTCGCCGCGACCGCAAGGTCGGCGATGAAGTGGTCGCTGGTCTCGCCGGAACGATGGGAGATGACCGTGCGATACCCGGAGTCAATCGCGACCTTGACGCAGTCCAGTGTCTCGCTGACCGTGCCGACCTGGTTCGGCTTGATGAGAACGGCGTTGGCGATGCCGTCACGGATGCCCTGCTTCAGCCGGTTGGTGTTGGTCACGAAGATATCGTCGCCCACAAGCTGAATCCGGTTGCCGAGCCGGGCCGTCAGCTTCTTCCAGCCGGCCCGGTCGTTCTCGGCCAGCCCGTCCTCAATGGATATGATCGGGTACTTCTCGATCCACGCCTCGTACAGGTCGATGAGCTCGCCGGCGGTCATCGTGTGAGGCTTCGGAGTGTGGAAATGGTAGAGTCCCTTCCGGTACAGCTCGCTGGATGCGACGTCGAGCGCGATGAAGATCTGGTCTCCGAGGCGGTAGCCGGCGTTGGTGACTGCGCGCTCGATGTACTCGAAGGGCTCTTCGTGGTTGCGGAACGTTGGGGCAAAGCCGCCTTCGTCGCCGACCGAGGTCGGCTTCCCGGCGTTGTGGATGAGCTTCTTCAAGTGATGGTAGGTCTCGGCCGCGGCGCGCAGCGCCTCACCGAAGCTATGGAACCCGGCCGGCACGATCATGTATTCCTGAATATCGAGATTGTTGGAGGCGTGGGCGCCGCCGTTGATGACGTTCAAGAGCGGTGTCGGCAGCACCATGGTGCCGGCGCCGCCGAGGAAACGATAGATGCAGATGCCGGCAGTAATCGACGCCGCGCGGCACACCGCCAGCGATGCCCCGAGTATCGCATTGGCTCCGAGCTTGCCCTTGTTCGAGGTCGGATCGAGCTCGTTCAGGGCCTGGTCAATCCGGTACTGGTTGGTGGCGATCATGCCGACCAGCCGGCGGCGAATTGTGGCGTTGACGTTTCTTGCGGCCTTGAGAACGCCCTGGCCCAGGAATCGCTTCGGGTCGCCGTCCCGCAGTTCGCAGGCCTCGTACTTGCCGGTCGAGGCGCCGGACGGGACCGAGGCGCGACCCATGGTGCCGTCCGAGAGGATGCAGTCGACTTCGAGTGTCGGGTTGCCGCGCGAGTCGAGGATTTCGCGGGCCTCGAGGTTGGCAATCAGTGGTGTGGGCATCGCTTACTCTCCGCTCAGGGTTTTGTACTCGGCCCGCCGCTCGGCATACAGCGGGAACCCCTTGACCAGCTCGGCGACCTCGCCCTTGATCTTGTCCAGTTCTGTCGCGTTGTCACGCGCAGCCACCGCGCGGTCGATGAGACCGGCGATCGTCTTCATTTCCGGTTCCTTCATGCCTCGGGTCGTAAGCGCGGGCGTGCCCAGCCGGATGCCGGAGGCGATGAATGGCTTTTCCGGGTCATAGGGAATCGTGTTCCGGTTCACGGTGATGCGTACCTTGCCCAGCACCCGCTCGGCGTCACGGCCGGTTATCTGCTTCGGCCGGAGGTCGACCATCATCAGGTGATTGTCAGTGCCGCCGGAGACGATGCGGAACCCGCACGCGGTCATGGCCTCGGCCAGGGCCTTGGCATTGGCCAGCACCTGCTGCTGGTAGACCTTGAAGTCGTCGGACAGGGCTTCCTTGAATGCGACCGCCTTGGCCGCGATGCAGTGCTCGAGCGGGCCGCCCTGGGTGCCGGGAAAGACCATCCTGTTGAGGTCCTCGGCGTACTTCTGTTTGCACATCACGATTGCGCCGCGCGGGCCGCGCAGGGTCTTGTGCGTCGTCGTGGTGACAATGTCCGCACAATGGATCGGCGACGGATGGAGACCGGCCACGACCAGGCCCGCGATGTGGGCGATGTCGGCGAGTTGGGCGGCGCCGACCTCGTCCGCTATCTCTTGGAACTTGTCGAAGTGGATCGTGCGCGGATACGCGGAAGCGCCGGACACGATAACACGCGGCTTGTGTTCCAGTGCCAGGGCGCGGATGGCGGCGTAGTCGAGCGTTTCGGTCTCTTTGTCGACCATGTACGGCACGACCTTGAAGTAACGGCCGGAGAAGTTGAGGGGGTGCCCGTGCGAAAGGTGGCCGCCGTGGCTCAGGTTCAGGCCGAGGATGGTGTCGCCGGGCTTGGCCAGGGCCAGGTAGGCGGCGATGTTGGCCGACGTGCCGGAATGGGGCTGGACGTTCGCATGGTCGCAGCCGAAGAGCTGTTTGGCGCGGGCGATCGCCAGGTTTTCACCGACGTCGACCCACTTGCAGCCGCCATAGTAGCGCTTGCCCGGGTAGCCCTCGGCGTACTTGTTGGTCAGGACCGAACCGAGCGCGGCGAGCACCGCCTCGGAGCAGAAGTTCTCGGAGGCGATGAGTTCGAGATTATTGTGCTCGCGGTTCGTTTCCTTGCGGATTGCGTCAAACACTTCCGGGTCAGTCTTCGCTAGCAGGTCAGATTTCATGCAGGGTCTCCTTGAATCCCTTGCGGCCGTCAATCGAGGACGGCAACAGAAGGCAGATACGATTGTGTTCCGGTGTCTTCGGCGCGCGGGCCGCTACCATCTGACTATAAGGTAGCGCGGGACGCGGAAAAGTCAAGGAGAGAGGAAAGGGGTCAAGGGAACAGGGGTCAAGGATTCCGGTCCTGCGGCCGGGCACTGGAATCCTTGAATCCCCGAATCCTGTCCGCTAGACTCGGGCGTGTTTTCCGAATTACTTGAAGTCGTCCATCTGCTGCGCCGCCGCTGCCCCTGGGACCGGAAGCAAACCCTGGCTTCGACCCGGCCGATGTTGCTCAACGAAACCTACGAACTGGACGAGGCCCTGCGTAGGCGCGACAAAGCCGCAATCACCGAGGAACTGGGCGACTACCTCTTCATGGGTCTGTTCCTCGCCGAGGTCGCCGGCAAAGAACTCGGCATATCGCTTGAGGATTCCCTGAAGGGCGTCGTCGCCAAGCTTAGGCAACGCCACCCGCATGTCTACGGCAAGGTCAAGGTGCGCGGAGTGGACGATGTGCTGGCCAACTGGGAAAGTATCAAGCGTAGGCACAAGCGGAGCGGTGGTCTGCTCTCGAGCATCCCGGTTGCCATGCCCGCCCTGCAGCAGTCGCAGCTCGTTCAGGAGCGGTGCCGCCGTGTCGGGTTTGACTGGGAACGGCCCGAACGCGTGCTCGACAAAGTCGAGGAGGAGATTGGCGAGTTACGGCAGGAACTGGCGCGGGGCCGCAAGAGCCGCGCGCGGGTGAAAGAGGAACTCGGCGACCTGCTCCTTGCGCTGGTGAACCTGGCCCGGCATCTTGACGTCGATGCCGAAGGTACGCTCAAGGACGCGAACGCCAAGTTCCGGGCGCGGTTCCGGTGCATCGAGCAGCACTTCGCGGCCCGGGGCCGGGAACTGGGTCAGGTCAGCCTTGATGAGATGGAAGCGGTGTGGCAGCAGGTGAAGAAGGGCGAGTCCATAGCAAGAAGGACAAGGGGCAAAGCAAAGCCTGCAACAGGGAAGACACGAAACAGGAGGGTCTAGGGCGCGCCCAAAGCGCCGGCCCGAGCCTGCTCTTCTGTTCTTGCCTTCGGGATTCGAACTTGGTCTAAGCGACCCCTGTCAAACAGCGCGGGCTTCGGGCTTTCCGCGAGGGGCCTACTCGTCGTCGAGGTTGATTTTCGGGTCGTCCGAGTCGTCTGAGTCCTCGTCTTCTTTCAGGTGTTCCTCATCGACATCGGCATCCTCGTCGTACGTGCGAGTCGTGTCGACGCTACCGCAGACCGGGCACTCGACTTCGAGTTCCTCCTCGTCGTCGTCGTCAGAGGCAGTGTACACCTCGAATGTGTGGCCACATTCGAGGCACATCAGTTCGCGATTGGCCATTTTCGATTCACTCCTACACCTTTTTAGCGGCCAGATTTCGCTTGTCAAGAACAATCTTGTAACCGTCCTGGCTTCCTTCACCGCTGACTGCAGACTGGGATATGACCTTGGGCATGTGCGCCTCACCGGAAACTCGCGCGCTTGCGCGTGCGGTTTGACACCCGGCGCGAGTGGAATATCCTCTCGCCGTGCCGATTGACGTGGACTCGCCCGGTCGGACCGCTGTCCGAACGGACAAGGTGACGTTCGTCAGGTTGATTGTCCTGTTGCTTCTGTACTCGACTGTGGCCAGCTTCACTGTTTCCGAGTTCATCCGTTACCCGGGCCTTGCCAACATGAAACCGGGGCTGGGTGGAGGGGACTTCTTCGGGGACATGGTCTACGGACGCGCGCCTCAGCCATTCGTGACCCGCGTACTTGTGCCCTGGCTGATACGGGCGACGGTCGCCGTCACGCCGCCGACCGCAAGGGCTCAGATAGAGGAGAGCGTTCGACGCTCGCTGACCAGCAACGGCAAACCGCTCTGGCTGTACCAGTATCCCTTCGAGTTCACTGTCGCCAAGAACATCCTTCTGCTGTTCGCCATCGGGTTCGCGTTTGCTCTTTGGTGGCTGGCGCGGCTGACTCTCGACGTGCCCGCCCCGGCGTTGGACGTGGTTCCGGTTGTCGTCCTGTTTGCCCTGCCCGGGTTCTACGGCTACGGCAGCATGCTCTACGACCTGCCCGCGTTGTTCCTGTTCACACTTGGGCTCGCGCTCGTCGCGGCGCGTCGGTTCTGGCTCTACGCGGTGGTGTTTGCGGTCTGCGTGCTGAACAAAGAGACCGGCCTGCTACTGACACTGGTGTGGGCGGTTTCAGAAGCGCACAAGCGCAAGCTCAAGTCCAAGCAGTTGGTCGTGGGCGTTGGCCTGCAGGTCGGTTTTTGGCTGATTGTGCGGGGCCTCCTGTTCTGGTACTTCAGGAACAACCCCGGCGAGGCGATTGCTCTTCACTTGTTCCGCAACGCCCAGGTTCTGGCCTTGCCAGGCAACTGGTTCCTGTTCCGCCCGGTCACGGACTGGCTGGTACTGCCGAGGGGCTTCAACGTGCTCTATGTGCTTGGCTTCATCGCATCCCTGTTCGTACTCAAGAGGGCGCCGAAGTTCCTGAGGGATGCCTACTGGGTCGTGCTTCCGGTCTTCGTGCTCACATGGCTGTTCGGCAACGTGGACGAGATGAGGGTCTACTACGAACTCCTGCCGATAGTCGCGCTGGTTCTGTTCGGTGGCCTCTACCGGTTGATGGGCTACGCGCCGCGCCCGCAAACGGCGGAGTCAGACCCGGACTGAGTCCGGCCGCGGCGTACGCCGGAACCCTCCTCGTTCCTCCTCAAGAAGCTCGGCAAGTTGGTCTCGATGTTACCTGTCGAGTATTCCGGGAAGGAACTCGGACGGGAATGTGGACTGCAACTCGGCAAGGACCTCGGGACGGAACCTAACTCGTTACTCGGCAAGGAACCGGACAAGGAGCTCTAGTCGTTGCTCGCGAAGTAGCGGACTAGGTAACGGTGAAGGTAGCCGACGAAGTAGCCTCCCTCGTTCCCCGGGAGATTCCCTGGCTCGTGACTTGGGAAGCAATGAGGATAGCTACGGGGGAGGTATAGGAGGGGTCGGAAAGGGAATAGGGGCTAGGGGCTTGGAAATAGGGAAGTTAGGACAAGGACTGGCGGTCGGGGGAGAATGTTGTATACTACATATCTAGAG
>CAYOCZ010000025.1:0-5494 GCA_964402475.1 uncultured bacterium
CTTCCGGCCTCATCGTCTCCACTGCCCACTCGGACCAAAGCCACGCCACTGCCGCACGCTCTCTGCACCAGTGGTTGGCTGAGGAAAACGTGCCGGGGATCGAGGGCATCGACACCCGCAAGCTGACCATTCTGCTCCGGGAGCGCGGCACGATGCTTGGCCGGATTCTGCCTGCTGACTACTCGGGCGACCCAGTCACACTGTTCGACCCCAACGGTGTGGACATCGTGCCCGAGGTCTGCGTGCGCCAGCCGGAGCGCTTCGGCTCCGGCCGGAAGCGTGTCATCCTCGTCGACTGCGGGGTCAAGCTCTCCATCCGGCGCGAGCTGCTCAAGCGCGGGGTTGAAGTCCTCCAGGTGCCGGCCGACCATGACTACACCGGCGAGCGGTTCGACGGCATCCTGGTATCCAACGGACCGGGCAACCCCGAGCGGTGTGGTGCGACCGTCGCCGTGCTTCACCGGGCGCTCGCGCTGAATCGGCCGATCTTCGGCATCTGCCTCGGGTGCCAGCTAATCGCGCTCGCGGCCGGCGCGCGCACGTACAAGCTCCGCTACGGCCACCGGGGACAGAACCAGCCTTGCCGGGAAAAGGGCACCGACCGCTGCCGGCTGACCAGCCAGAACCACGGGTACGCGATTGACGCCGCCTCCCTACCGCGCGACTGGCAGGTGTGGTTCGAGAACGCGAACGACGGCTCGGTCGAGGGAATCCGCCACTCGCGCCGACCGGTCTCGGCCGTTCAGTTCCATCCCGAAGGCAGGCCCGGCCCCCTCGACAGCGAAGACTTGTTCGACCGCTTCGTGGAGACGCTGTGACCAAGCCTTCCAGCGTAATCGTTCTCGGGTCAGGCGCGCTGCGCATCGGGCAGGCCGGCGAGTTCGACTACTCCGGCAGCCAGGCAATCAAAGCCCTGAAGGAAGAGGGCATCCGGACGGTTCTGGTCAACCCCAACGTCGCGACGATCCAGACCACTCCCGGCCTGGCGGACGAAATCTACCTACTGCCGGTCGAGCCGGACTTCGTCGAGAAGGTAATCGCTGCCGAGAAGCCGGACGGAATCCTCCTGAACGTCGGCGGACAATCGGCGCTCAACACCGGGGTCGAGCTCTGGAAATCCGGCGCACTCAAACGTTCCGGCGTGGCCGTGCTCGGCACCCCGGTCGAGACCATCATCGAATCCGAGGACCGGGCGCTCTTCGCCGCCAAGATGCGCTCAATCGGCGTGTCGGTGCCGGGAAGCGACACCGCCGACTCGGTCGAGCGCGCGCTGGCAATCGCGGAGAAGCTTGGCTACCCGGTCATGGTCAGGGCCGGGTTCAGCCTCGGTGGTCTCTCCTCCGGCCGCGCCGGGTCCGCTGATGAACTCCGCCATCGCGTCGCCGAGGCGCTCTGCCACGCTCCGCACGTGCTGGTCGAGGAGTACCTCGAAGGCTGGAAGGAAACCGAGTACGAGGTCGTCCGCGACCGGTTCGGTAACGCGGTCACGGTCTGCAACATGGAGAACCTCGACCCGATGGGCATCCACACCGGCGAGAGCATCGTGGTCGCGCCTTCCCAGACCCTGACCAACGACGAGTATCATCACCTGCGCACCGTCTCCCTGCGCATCGTCGTAGCGCTCGGGGTCATCGGTGAATGCAACGTCCAGTTCGCCCTGCACCCGTCCAATGGCGAGTACCGGGTAATAGAAATCAACGCCCGGCTCTCGCGTTCGAGCGCGCTCGCTTCCAAGGCGACCGGCTACCCGCTTGCCTGGGTCGCGACCAAGCTCGCACTCGGGTATGGGCTTGCCGACCTGAAGAACTCGGTCACCGGCAGCACCGGCTGCTTCTTCGAGCCCGCGCTCGACTACGTCACCGTCAAGATTCCCCGCTGGGACCTGCGCAAGTTCCGGGCTGCATCGCGCCGCATCGGTACCGAGATGAAGAGCGTCGGTGAGACTATGGCCATCGGCGCGACCTTTGAGGAGGCACTGCAGAAGGGCGTGCGCTCGCTCGGCCTCGGCTACGACGGCGTCACCGACCCCAGGGCACGCACCGACGACCCGCTCGACGAAATCGCGAACCCGACCGACCGCCGTCTGTTCGCCATTGTGCATGCGCTAGCGGACGGGACTTCGGCCGAGAAGATATGCGAATCCAGCCGCATCGACGCGTGGTTCATTGCCCGGCTGGAAGCAATCGTGCGTGCGGAACAGGAACTCTCCGACCGGAAGCTCTCGGAGCTCGACGCGGAGAGCCTGCTGCGCCTGAAGCAACTCGGCTTCTCTGACCGGGCCATCGGCCGCCGAACCGGAGAGAATGAAGCCGCTGTGCGCGAGCGCCGCATCTCACTCGCGGTCCTGCCCCGGCCACGGCGCATCGACACCCTAGCCGGCGAGTTCCCGGCGGCGACCAACTACCTCTACTTGACCTACGGCGGCGACGGGCCTGAGATTGAGCCTGAGGAACGAGGCCGGCCGGTGATGGTCCTCGGCAGCGGGCCGTACTGCATCGGTTCGTCGGTCGAGTTCGACTGGTGTTCGGTCGGCATGTGTACAACCGCATCGAAACTCGGCCACCGTACCGTAATGGTCAACTGCAACCCGGAAACTGTCTCCACGGACTATGACTCTAACGACCGACTCTACTTCGAGGAACTGACCCTGGAGCGCGTGCTCGACATCGTTGACTTCGAGCGGCCGCTTGGGGTCGTGGTCTCGGTCGGCGGACAGATACCCAACAACCTCGCGCTCAGCCTGCACCGCCATGGTGTCCGCGTCCTTGGCACCGACCCGGATTCGATTGACCGGGCCGAGAACCGGCACCGCTTTGCGACGCTGCTCGACGAGCTCGGCATCGCCCAGCCGCCGTGGCAGGAACTCAAAAGCATCGATGAGGCCCGCGCCTTTGCCGCGAAGGCCGGCTACCCGGTTCTGGTCCGGCCGTCCTACGTGCTTTCCGGCTCGGCGATGAACATCGCCAAGACCGAGCGCTCGCTCGACCAGTACCTGAGTCAAGCCGCTCAGGTCTCCCCGGAGAACCCGGTAGTCATCTCCAAGTTCCTGGAGGGCGCGAAGGAGATTGAAATCGACGGCGTGGCCCAGGACGGCGAGATGGTCATCTACTGCATCTCAGAACACGTCGAGTTGTCCGGGGTCCACTCCGGCGACGCCACCGTCGTGATTCCGCCCCAGACCACCTATCTCGAAACCGTGCGCCGCGCCAAGGGCATAACAAAGGCTATTGCCCGGGCGCTCGGCATCAACGGTCCGTTCAACGTCCAGTTCCTCGCCCGCCAGAACGAAATCTCGGTCATCGAGTGCAACCTGCGTGCGTCCCGCTCGTTCCCGTTTGTGTCAAAGGCGACCGGCTATGACTTCATCGAGATCGCGGCCCGGGCGATGCTCGGCGAAAACGTGCGGGGCAGGTATCACACGCTGGACCTTGACTACGTTGCGGTCAAAGTACCGCAGTTCTCTTTCTCTCGGTTGAAGGGCGCGGACCCGGTGCTCTATGTCGAGATGACCTCGACCGGCGAGTCGGCCTGCCTCGGCGACTCGCTCGAGGAGGCGTGGCTCAAGGCGGCGATCGCCAACGGCCTCCGACTGCCAAAGAAGTCCCTGCTAGTTTCCATTGGCGGCGACGATGCCAAACACAAGTTGCTCGAGCCGCTCCGTCAACTGGCCGCGGCCGGGTTCGACATCCATGCCACGCAGGGAACCAACCGATTCCTTGAAGCTCAGGGAGTGCGGTCGCAACTCGCGCGCAAGGTATCGGACCCCAAACAAGGAACGCGGGACGTCGTGGAACTGATCGCCGACCGCAGGGTCGAGTGTGTCGTCAACATCCCCATGCGCATCGCCGACGAGACCGTGCTGACCGACGGTTACCGCATCCGCCGCGCCGCGGCCGACTTCGGGATACCGCTCATCAACGACGCCGAGCTGGCCCGGCTGTTCATCCGCGCCCTGCTGCGTCACCCGCGACCGGACCTCGACGCGCGGCCGCTCTCCGCCTACGCCGGGAGAACCCGGCCTTCAGACGCCGGCTCGCCGCGGACCTGAACCGGCCGGCGTCCTCTATCCTAGATAGACCGTGACTTCGCGAACCGACTCCGGCTTCGCGCCGGCCCTTGCGAACAGCGCCTCGACGCTTGCGCGGTCGGGCGCATCCCAGACACACATCGCCACGCCTGCCGTTTCGTCAACGTAGGCGTTCTCCATTTTGAGCGCGCTTCCTACGGAAGCCTGCTTCACGGCCGCTCAGGCTGACTTGACCTTGTCCGCCGCCATCGGCGGCAGGGTGACAAGAAACTTCGGCATTCTACCTCCTGTGCTGCAGGCGGTGTAGAACGGCGCGCGCCCCGGGTCAACCTGGCAACCATCGGCGTGGTCCGCCGTCTAAATCCGCGTATCGAACAACACCGTGCGTGTCCGCTGTCCGCATAAGTCACCATAGCCTCCTTAGGACGTCAAGGCGGCGGGCCTGACAACCTGCCGCTGCGACGTCCTGATTGTCGGCGCAGGCACGGCCGGCTGTGCCTGTGCCCATTCGCTCCCGCCGCACCTGTCGGCCCTCTTGATTGAACGTGGCCGACCCGGCCGCGAGTGCTGCTGCGGCGGACTTGTGGCCCATGACGCGAAGAAAGCTCTGGCTGCACTCAGGGCGCCCATGCCTCCGGGCGTGCGGGTGCAGCCGGAGCCGCGCTTCGTCCATGCCTTCGACCTCGACTCCGGACTCGAACAGAACTACCTCCGCGACTACTGGAACGTCGACCGGACAAGGTTCGACAACTGGCTGCTGGAGCTCGCGCAACGCCGTGCGCGCTTCCTGCATGGAACGCAGTTCACTCGCGCTGTACGCACCGAAGCCGGCTTCGCGGTGTCGCTGCGCACCGATAGCTCGGAACAGACCGTCACGTGCCGGTACATCGTCGGCGCCGACGGCGCGACTTCGCCGGTTCGACGCCGGTTCCTTGCCAGCGTGCCCGCAGTCCCGCACATGATTGCGATCCAGGTCGCGCTGCCGCCGACCCCGGTCCTGACGACGCAGGAAGTCCTGTTTGCCTGGGACCTTACCGACTACTATGCCTGGGCGATTCCGAAACCGGACTCGGTCCTGGTCGGCGCCGCGTTCTCCGACCCGCACAACGTCAAGCCTCGCTTCAAGCAGATACTCGACACCCTGTGCCACCGTCACCGGCTTGAGAACCGCGTCCTGAAATTCGGTTCCCGACAGCTCTCGCGACCGGCCGGTGCCAGACATCTCTGCCCCGGCAAGGAAGTGGTGCTGTTGGTCAGCGAATCCTCCGGCCTGGTCAGCCCTTCGAGCAGGGAAGGCATCTCCTTCGCGCTCCGTAGCGGCATGGCTGCCGGTACCGCGCTCGGCTCCAGCCACCCGGCTCGCGCCTATCAGCGCAGTTTCGACAGACTCGCCCGTGCAGTCGCGGCCAAGTTCCTGAAAGCCCACGTCATCTTCACCCCTCGACTCCGTCGCCTTGCCCTGCGCGT
>CAYOCZ010000025.1:5594-17518 GCA_964402475.1 uncultured bacterium
CGGCATTCGTCTCCGGATCTACCATCCGGCCTTTGTGCCCTGGTGGTGAACTCCTGCCTAGGTTCCGGGCTCCGTATGCGACTTGACTCCGTACTCACATTTCCATATTATTCGAAATATGGATATAACCAGCCGGCAGTTGACGACGGCGCTGCTCGCCGCGCTGGGCAGCGAGTATCGGATGCGGATGGTCGAGCTGCTGGCGACCGGGGAGCGGTGCGTGTGCGAAATCGCACCGCACTTCCCGACCTCGTTCTCGGTCGTGTCCCACCACCTGTCGGTGCTCGAACAGGCCGGGGTTATCGTCTCCCGCCGTGACGGCCGCTGGATGCGCTACCGGCTGGTTGACGACTCGGTGCTGGAATTGCTCGGGCTGGCGCGACAGCTCGCCCGGCAGTGCAAGGCCGGTCGTCGCACTGCCCGCCGTCCCAAGGCATCGGAACGACAGGCCGGCTGTGGCCAAACTGAAAGGAAGATCAGTGCCCGAAAGTGAACATGAAGTCAGGCAGGTGGTGCGAAGGAGCTACGCGAAGGTCGCAAAGAACCCTGGTCCGTGTTGCGGCCCAGCCAAAGGCTGCTGCGGGACCTCAACGCCGGAGAAGGTCAGCAGCGCAATAGGCTATTCAAACGAGGAACTCGCCGCCGTACCTGACGGCGCGGACCTCGGGCTCGGTTGCGGCAACCCGGTCGCGCTCACTTCGCTCCGGCTCGGTGAGACGGTGCTCGACCTCGGGTCCGGAGCCGGCATCGACTGCTTCCTTGCCGCCCGAAAAGTGGGGCCCGGAGGAAAGGTCATCGGCGTGGACATGACGCCGGAAATGCTGGAGCGGGCCCGCAAGAACGCAGCTGATGCACAGGTCTCAAACGTCGAGTTCCGGCTGGGCGAAATCGAGCACCTACCTATCCCCGACAACTCAGTGGACGCAATAGTCTCCAACTGCGTCATCAACCTCTCCCCGAACAAGCCGCAGGTCTTTCGCGAGGCCTTCCGCGTGCTCAGGCCCGGCGGACGTCTGATGGTCTCCGACATCGTGCTCAATTCGCCGTTGCCCCAACAACTGCTCGACTCGGCCGCGGCCTACGTAGGATGCATCTCGGGCGCGAGCCTGAGGGCCGATTGCCTCGCAATGATGTCCGCTGCCGGGTTTTCGGACGTCGCCGTCATGTCGGAGGAACGGTTCCCGGTTGAGGCGACAGCCAGCGACCCGACGCTCCAGGCGCTCGTTCGCGAGTCGGGCCTGTCGGCCGACGAACTGCGCCGCGCGGCCGCCGGGATCCGCAGCGTCAAGGTCTCGGCCTTGAAGCCGGCGAAGTAGCCGGGCGTGCTCGGCAACTTTCCCGCTTGCGTCTAGAATAGAGGTGCTTGACAGCCGGCACCAACTATTGCATAATTGTGCAATGATGCAACAGTCGGTCCGGACAATGCCGGAGTCCCTGTTCGCGGCCTTGGGTAACGACGTGCGGCTGACCGTCGTCCGGCTGCTGACTGAGGGCGAAAGGTGCCTCTGCGAGATAACGCCCCGCTTCCACCAGGACCCGTCGGTCATCTGCCGCCACCTGCAAGTACTCGAGCGCGCCGGAGTCGTACTCTCGCGGCGCGACGGCCAGCGTATCTTCTACCGGCTTGCCGACCATCGAACGGTCGCGCTGGTTGAGAGCGCTTTGGACATCGTGGAACACCCGGGCAGGGCGCGCCCAGTCGGCCCAGAGCCGCCAAAGGCGGCCCGGAAATGTTGAGCTCGCTCCTCGCCAACGTCGAGAAACTCATCACAACCCAGCCCCTACTTGCGATACCGGTCGTTTTCGTGGGTGGACTGCTGACCGCACTGAACCCCTGTGTGCTCGCCTCGATACCGCTCGCCATCGGTTTTGTCGGCGGCTACGCGACCGGCCGGTCCAAAGGCTACGCCCTGCTGCTGGCGGTCTTCCTTTTCCTTGGTATTGCCGCGGCGTTCACCGTGCTGGGCATCGTCGCCAGCCTTGCCGGCACCCTCTTCGGCACGACATCGAAGTTCTGGCCCATCCTGATAGTCATCGTCTGCCTCGTCATGGGCGGCCAGATACTCCTCTTCCCCAACTTCGAGATACCGATGCCCCGCGGTTTCACGCCCAAAGCGGGCGGCATTCTCGGCGCGTTCCTGCTAGGTGCCCTCACCGGCGTCATTGCCACGCCCTGCGCCATGCCGGTGCTCGCCGTAGTGCTGACCTATGTCGCGTCCAAGGGCAACATCCTGTATGGCGGCCTGCTGCTCTTCACCTATGCGCTGGGTCACTCGCTGCTGGTGCTGATTGCCGGCAGTTCGATCGGGATTGCCGAGGCGATGGTGAACTCCAAGGGCCTGAAGAAGGCATCGACCATTCTCAAGAAAGCTTCGGGCGTATTGCTGCTGCTCGTGGCCGCGTATTTCCTGTATGACATCTTCAAACGATAGGAGTTGAATGTGATGCTGAGACGACTGCTGCTGACCGTGATGGTGGCCGGCTTCGCCCTGATGCTGCAGCCTGGCTGTGGCGGCGGTGCCAAGGCGCCGGTTGCTGCCAGGCCGGATACCGCGGTTCAGACCGGGGCCATCTGCGACACGACGCTGACTCCGGACTCGACCTCGCCCGCCGCGCTGGCTGCCGTCCCGGCGGATACCGCACCGAAACCGAAGCGCAAGCCCGCGACGCCTGACAAGCCGGCGCCGGTCGCGGAGAAACCGAAGGAACTGCCGAAGATGTGGGACTTCGGATCCACAACCTGCGTGCCCTGCAAGACGATGAAGGAAATCCTCGACCCGATGATGGTCGACTACAAGGGCAAGGTTGACATCCGCATCATCAACGTGTATGAGGAGAAAGAACTGACCAAGCAGTTCCGCATCGTCACCATCCCGACCCAGGTCTTCATCGACGCCACCGGCAAGGAACTCTTCCGCCACATCGGCGTCTACCCGCGCGACTCGATTGAGGGCTGCTTCAAGCGGTTCGACTTCCCCGTGGTCGCCGGAACAGCCGCACCGACCAATGCTCCGACGACCGGGTACTGAGGATACTAACCGCTGGCGCGTGCCGCCGGTTACTCAATCGGCAATATGAAAGAGCGCTACAAGCTTCTCGTTATCCTAGCCGTCTTCCTGTTCTTCTACTTCGTGCCACTCGGCGGCGGTCGCATTCAATCCGCACTGCTCGAGGGGTTCCAGATGCTGCAGGAATACGCCCGACTCCACGTCCTGCTTTGCCTCGTCCCCGCCTTCTTCATCGCCGGCGCCATCCAGAACTTCATCTCCAAAGAAGCCATCCTCAAGTACTTCGGCCCGAAGTCCAACAAGGTCCTTGCCTACTCGATAGCTTCAGTCTCGGGCGCGATTCTCGCGGTCTGCTCCTGCACGGTGCTCCCGATGTTCATGGGCATCTACACGGCCGGCGCCGGTCTCGGCGTGGCCGCAACCTTCCTCTACTCCGGCCCGGCCATCAACGTCCTCGCCATCCTGATGACCGGCCGCGTACTCGGGCTTGAGTTGGGCCTGGCGCGGGCCATCAGTGCAATCGTCTTCTCGGTCATCATCGGCCTGCTGATGGCATTCATCTTCATGCGGTCGGAGAAAGCCCGGGCCGAGGCGTCCGGCGCCTTCGATATGGAAGCGGCCAAGGACGGCCGCCGGCTCTGGCAGAACATCCTCTACTTCGCCTCGATGATCCTCGCGCTGATCTTCCTCACCTGGGGCAAACCCAAGGACCCCATCGGCTTCTACAACACCGTCTTCTCAGTGAAGTGGTATCTGGCCGGGGCGTCACTCATCGGCCTTGCGCTGATGGTCTGGCGCTGGTTCAACTCTGATGAGCGCAAGGCCTGGGTCGCATCCACCTGGACCTTCACCAAGCAGATAATGCCTCTGCTGTTCGGGGGCGTGTTCGTGGCGGGCTTCCTGCTCGGCCGGCCGGGCCTTGACGCCGGCATCATCCCCAACCATGTCGTCGCCGGCCTCGTCGGGGGCAACTCGCTCTGGTCGAACCTGTTCGCCTCGTTATCCGGCGCTCTCATGTACTTCGCCACTCTCACCGAGATACCGATTCTGCAGGGCCTCATCGGTTCTGGCATGGGCAAAGGCCCGTCCCTCGCGTTGCTCCTTGCCGGTCCGGCGCTCTCCCTGCCATCAATGATTGTGGTCATCCGGCTCGTCGGCGCGAAAAGGGGGCTGACCTACGTCGGTCTGGTCGTTGTACTGTCAACCGTAGCCGGAGTCCTCTTCGGTGCTCTGATGTAGAAAGGAACCATACTATGAAAGTCCAAATCCTCGGTATCGGCTGTGCCCGCTGCCAGGAACTAGAGAAGCGCGTGCGCGACACGCTCGCGGAGATGAACGTCGCGGCCGACGTCGAACATGTCAAGGACATCAAGCTCTTCGCCTCAATGGGCGTCTTCATGACGCCCGGGCTCGTCGTCGACGGCAAGGTTGTCTCACAGGGCAAGCTGCCCTCGAAGGACGAACTGAAGAAGTGGCTGGCGCCGAACGCCTAGCCGCAGCCTTCGTCCGCATCTGCCTCCATACCCGCCACTGGTTTCCGACCCGGCCCTGACGCTCAACGGCGGACCTGAGTAGCGACCGAGGACGACAAGCCAAACTCAGCGTCACCGGCAAGCCTAACGCGCGAAACGCTGTCGAAGTCGCCGTAAGGAAAACGGGGACTGTCCCGCGCTGAGTCCGACGCAGGCGCTGGGGACACATCCGCGACGCGTTCCCCGCGTCGCTCCGTGGACGTGTCCCCTCCTCAGGACTGTCCCCGATTTTCCGGCTCGCGACTCGCCGGCGAAGTCGTCGGGGAAGTCCCTCTGCAGACCCTCCTACAAATCCCTCTGAAATTCGCGCCGCGATTCAATCCGCAAGTCGCGCTTCGAATCGTCTCGCAGGTCGGACTGACAATCGCCGTCAGCACCTGTCCGCAAGTCTCTGTCTGAGTCTCTCCGCCAATCCCGGCGCAAACCGGCTCAAGAACCGCGGAGCAAGTCCATCTACGAACACCGGCCAGAGTCGCCCCGAGAACCGTTCCCGGGACGGTTCCCAGGGTGGTTCGCAGGGCGTCGTTTTCAGCCTGTTTCAAGTAGACAATCTCGCTAACGCGCTGTTCTTTCGTGAGTTATCAGTGTGAGCCGCTACAAGAGGACAAAGCTACTTTTCACAGGTAGGGCCTTCTGGTGAGTATAACTTAGTGAGGGCTGGTTGTGAACCGGCCTGATGGTCCGCGAATGACCGCTAACATGAAAGGAGTCCGTATGTCCGATGCTAATCAGAGACTGACCATCTGGAAGATAAAGACCGATACCGGCAAGGTGAAGGGGATACTCGATGACCTGCGGCCGGATATGCTCAAGCACTACGAGGCGGCGGTGGCCAGCCTCTGCGAGATGGAAACGAAGGCGCGGCAGACGCTCAATGCAGCGGGCGTGCACACCATCATGTACGTGCCCTACCTCAGCTATGCGCGGCAGCTCTACAAGCTCTCGCGGCAGCAAGGCATCTCTGGGGAGAGCTTCGCCCTGGTGGCCAAGGTTCTGCTCGACAAGTGGGCAGCCCGCGGCCTGAACCCGGACGTGCTCGCGGCAATCCGCACCCAAGTCTTCGACACCGTCGCCCCGACGCCGTAGGCCTGCCTGTTCCAAACGACCCTCTCCTCTTAGGGAGAGGGTCAGGGCGAGGAGCGACTTCCGCCACGCCAGCTTGACTTGCGTCGGCGTAGGCTTATTCTGTTGCCGCAATGGGAACGCCCGCCCCCGACGCCGTCAAACGCCTCCTTGACCGCTTCGACGCCAACCGCGAGAGCTACCGCTCACCACACTACAACGAAGCCCCGTTGCAGAGGGAGTTTCTCGACCCGCTGTTCAAGGCGCTCGACTGGGACGTCTGCGACAATCAGGGCCTGACCGAAGTCTTCAAGCCGGTCATCCACGAGGGGTCAATCAAGGTCTGCCCTGAGCGAAGTCGAAGGGTCGCGGGCGCGACTGGTTTGACAACCAGCCCATTCCACCCCCGTATTCAGCCCATGACCAAACGTCCGGGACTGCATTTGGCCGTGACGGACACGGAATCGGTAAGCACCTCCGCGAACTCCTTCCGCACATGAGCGAGATCATCACCAGAGTCTCTACGCGCGTCGGCCTTCCTGAGTGGTGGGTCGAGTCCGTCGCCATAGAGTATCTGGACTGCCGCGCGTTCGCCAGCACCGGAGCGCTGTCGCAGTTTCAGTTCGACCGACTGACCGATGACGAACTTGCCGACGCTGTCACTCGCCGTCATGTGGTCATGCGTGGCTACCTTCTTCACAACGTGTGGCCGGAGTTTCTCAGCGGCAATACGGTGCGAACGGTCGTCGGTTCCTACGCGGAGTTGCCGGCTCAAGGTCCTGGCGACATAGTACCGGAAGGGCGTGCGTCCGAGCACTGCTTCATGTTCGCAGGCAACGACATCAGCGTGGAGGACCCAAAACTGGCGGTGCCGTTGGGATTCTTCCAAGTCAGGGACGATGGTGCGTTCTGGCAGTGGCAGTTCATCCCCCTCGAATCCCGCGCGGAACGTCAGTCGGGCATAGTGGACCTGGGGCCACTTGGAGAAATCGAGCGTGCGTGCAAGCAGCTTCAGGCTCAATGGCACCGTCGAAGTCCTGCGGACTCCTCGGACCTGCTGGCTCAGGTAAGCCACCTCTATGAGCGAGCGGAACGGGCCAGAGCCGAAGTCAGAGAGACGCTCTGGCAGTATCACCTCAAGATGAAGACGACAGCCGGTACGGACAAAGTAGTCAAGGGATTGCCTCCGATGCTCTCGTTCATGGAGACCATACGCGTGCGGGCCGGTGAGATTGAAACTCAGTTTGCCGCCGAACCCATCTTCTACAGAGCTTGCCTGAGCTTCGTGGCAGAGGCGCGCACGTGTACTCAGCTGGACGTGCTGCATGAGAAGCGAGCTGGAGCCGTCATCCTGGCCGCAGCCTGCTTGGAGGCGTACATCAACCGTGTTCTGGACCTCACGCATCCTGACCTATTCCGGAGCATAGAGAGGCTGCCGTTACCATCCAAGTGGCACCTGCTGCTAACCATGCACAACCGAGCCACCGCTTGGGACGTCGACTCAGAGCCGATCAAGACGCTCAAGCACATACAAACCAGCAGGAACGCGCTGATGCACTTCAAACGAGGATTCAGGCAGGTAGTACGGAAGGCCCCAGCGACTCTCTCACATCTGGATGGAGTAGTACTGGACGAGGACTTGGTGTTCTCACTGCCTCATAGGCTCAAAGAGTTAGTCGTGTTGGCGTCGTCGGTCAGGGGCGTCGACCCGCCCAACTGGCTTGAACCCTCCGCTGCGTGGAGACTGCCACCTGAGACAAGTGATGCTCGCCCATCAATCAGACGCGTTGGCACTATGCCACGTCGCGCGATGGTAATGAGAGTATCAGGCAGCATCAGTGTGGGAAAGCCAAGGCCGGATCAGAGGCGCCAACCCGCGCGGGACCAACACGTAAGCCCGACTGGTGGCACAGCGCAGAGTTTCTTGCCTCCTGACGCTAACGTGCTGGTTTCATACCTGGAAGCGCTGCATGGGGAGTTCGCTGACGCGGGGCTGTCGTGGGACGGCCGCGACGGTTCGGCCTGGAAGAAACGTGTCTTCAGCTGTTTTGAGAAGCTAGCAGGAGGGCAATACACTGTCAATTTCTCGCTGAAGGACGTCAAGACCGAGTGGGTCAACGACTTGACGTGGACCAGAGGTGCGGTCGTGGCTGCCGACTTTGAGGGCGTCGAACTGGCACTTGAGTGCGAGTGGGGATTGGGTGTGTCTCAGTGGAAGTGGCTGGACAAGGTGCTTGAGGATCTCCACAAGCTGCTAGTAGTGCGCGCGCCCGTCAAGGTCTTCATCTACGGTCCTCCGATGCTTGAGAACTGCGGTACACCGGCGGAGAGGCTTGCTCCAGTGAAAGACGCAGTGGCCAAGTTGGCAACCGAGGACGAGAACTATCTGGTCGTGTTGTTCATGCCGCCGGCACCCAGCGACCTCGACCGTATGTCGTGCATCCTGCATGGCGCGACTTACCAATGCGAGACGTGGACGGAGATTCCCGCCAAGCCGGTGCCTCTACCGACAAAAGGAGATGGCTTGTCTTGAAGTCCAAACCGCTGTACGAGAAGTACGAGCGCATAAGACACTGCGTCGTGAGAATCCAAACCTCCGCCAGAACGGGCTCGGGGTTCTTGTTCAGGACGGCGCATGGCTGGCTTGTGGTGACCGCCTATCACGTTGTCAGAGACTGCCACACGGGTGGCGAACTAGCTAGCGTGCATTGCATCGGTGTTGACGACCGACCAGTGGAGCTCTTCGCGAGCTATCACAAAGGCGACAAGAGCATGGATGTGGCGATCCTCAGACTGACGCGTGCGATGGACGGCCTGGCGTCCGCCAGACTGTGGACAAAGGGGCTTGGGGGCAGTCGAAAGAAAGTCGGGGTCGGGCTGATTATCGCGAGTTACCCCAGTTTGGTGCGCGAAGTGACCGGCCTGGTGGTCCCAGGGCCAGTACTGCAGACTACGTATGTGTCAGGAATCGGCCGGCTCAGATCGGAACCTGTATATGTAGTAGATTGCATGGTTAACCCTGGGAGCAGCGGCGGTCCGGTCTTCAGGAGACGCACGCTTGATGTGATTGGTGTCGTTACCAAGCTTCTCGAGACACGAAGAGGCCAGCACTCGGGGTTTGGCATCGTAGTCCCAATACCGAGGCTCGTTGAAACCCCAAGGAAGGACTGATGACGAACGCGTGCCGGCCTAGAAGGGCTCCCTGGCCCGCGGCAGTGCTGCTATGACCTCTCGGACGATGCAGTCGCCCAAGGCCAAGATGCCGCACGAGCAGGAATCCCTGAAGCGCTCCATCGCCGCGACCGACGCTCAGATTGACCAGCTTGTGTATGAGCTGTACGGGCTGACCGAGGATGAAGTCCGGGTAGTCACGGGGGCTGCGTGAGTTTGGGTAGAGGCCTGACCTCGGAGGTGAGCAGTGATGCCTGATATTGACATAGAAAAGCTGGATGAGCAGGTGTTGCTTCGGCTGATAGCTGACGGCGTCGCCGAGGCCAAGCACATCGAGTACAAGCGAGACCTCCCGAAGGACCGAAAGGAAGACAGGCTGGAGTTCCTGCGTGATGCATCCTCCTTCGCAAACGCAGAAGGCGGACTATTGTTCTTCGGTGTAACGGAGGAGTCGGGCGTTCCCGAAGACCTACCGGGAGTAGACACGGCCGACGCCGACCAAGACATCTTGAGGCTCGAGAGCATGCTGCGGGACAACGTTGACCCTCGCATAGAAAGAGTCTTGTCGAAGCCCGTCCCACTGTCCAACGGCAGGCTAGCCCTAGTAATGCGCATTCCTAAGAGCTGGCGGGCGCCGCACATGATTGTCATGGATGGCAGAGACAACGCACAGTTCTACACTCGCGCCTCGAACGGCAAGCACAGAATGGACCTGTCTGAACTGAGGTCCGTGCTGGCAGGTTCTCTGTCCCGGAGCGCGCAACTGCAAGAGTTCCGCAGACAACGGCTATGGCGCATACTCGCTCGCGAGTTGCCTGAACCGCTTCAGGAAGGCCCGGTGACGGCGTTACACCTGCTGCCGGCCTCACTGGCGGAGCCACACAGGCAACTCGACGTGCTCGCGTTTTCGTCCAACTCAGAGGCACGTCAAGCCTTGGCGCCCTACTATTGCGACACTGCGCGCTTCTGCCTTGACGGCTACATCATGGCGGCAGGCGCAGGCAAAGGTGACAGATGGCGCTACTTGCTTGCATTCCGCAACGGCGCGATAGAGCTGGTGCGCAGGCACGACTCCTATGAAGACCGAGGCCTCAAACGCCTGCCGGGTAACCGCGTGGAAGACCGAGTGAGAGGGGACGTCGAGGCGGCTCTTGAGATACTCCGTCGCGCTTCTGTCCAGCCCCCCGTGTTCGTGTCATTCAGTCTGCTGGGCGCACGTGGCCTTGGGTTCGGGCATACCCGGCTGCAGCGGACCGGAGACGACTCCGACCCCGTCTTCGAGCAGGATGAGATGGTCCTACGTGACATTGAGCTAGACACGTACCCGGCGTCCGCCGACGAAGTCGCGCGTCCGCTGCTTGATTCCTTGTGGAACGCGGCAGGCTATGCGTGCTCGCGGTCCTTCGACATGAACGGAAAGTGGGACCCTAGAATAGGGCAAGGAATGCTCGGTTGACGAAGGACTCTGTCTGCATATTCATACAATGTCAATACCCGGCGCGACAGGATAGTGAAGCTGGTGGAAGCGATGCCGGAGTTGCACAAGCAGTTGCCCAAGGCCGAGACGCCGCACATGTGGGCTGACAGCTCACGGCCGACGGCTGACGGCCAGAAGAAGGCGGAATCGGAGCGGTAAGCCGTGAGCCGTAGGCCGAAAGCGGACGTGCGCACCATCGCCGCTACCGACGAGCAGATTGACGCGCTGGTGTATGAGTTGCACGGGCCGACGCAAGATGAGGTCTGGACGGTCGGAGAAGCGAACGGTGCTCGGAAGTAGTGCGAGAACGGACTGCTCGCGCAGGGACGTCGGGTAGGTCGAATGGTCGTGGCTACCCGAGGTCCGACAGTCAGGTTGCGCGAAGGAACTGACGCCGATGTGGAACTCGTCAACCGTTGGCTTTCCGACGAAAGAGTCTGGAGCTGCTACTCGACTTACCCGGAACCTGTGGAGGCTCACTCCGTCGCGGACGTCGCTGACCTGCTGGTGATGATCGAACTACCCAAGGTGGGGTCAGTTGGTTTCGTTGCACTCAGGCAGGAGGAACCGTGGAACAGCACCGGCATTGTGGACATTGTCATCGGGGATGTATCTTGGCGGAACCGGTCCGTAGGCGTAGAAGCAATCACGCTCTTCCTCGACCACCTGTTCAGAGAACGAAGACTTCACCGGGTCGAGGCGCACGTGGCGGAACAGAACACGTCGTGTCTTTCGGCGATGAGGAAATACGGTTTCATCGAGGAAGGTTTCCTGCGCGACCGCTTCAACGTCGGCGGTAGGTGGCGCGGAGTTCTCATATTCAGATTGCTTGAAAGTGAATTCAGGTCACTGAGGGTGGCTAATCGGATTCTGTCGCGCTGCGGGATAGGCCGCGAGCGCGAGAAAGGTAGGTGACATAGATGGGTGCAGGCAACCCAGTAGCTGAACGAGAAGCGCTTGTACGGAGACAGAACCACCTCAATACCAAGTACCAACAGATGAATAACGAGATACAGGCGATACAACGCAGGCTAGCTGATCGAGAACGCCACGCGCAGAAACTCATGCAGGAGATCGAACGGACAGCTCGCAAGGTACAGCACTTGGATGGCGTCATAGCTAGGCGACGCTAGGCCGGTCCGGGACGTGGGCCGCGGCCGCCTGACTCGGAGTTCAGGCGGACGATGGCCCGTGTTGACTGGCCCAGGAGGAATCAGGGACAGTCACCCTACTAGATGACGCCGGCAAGGCGCGGCGGGACGAGACATCGGTCATCGTTGGTTGGCCTCGGCGGCCCCTGTCGGACAGTGCGTGAGGACGCGGGGCGGACATCGAGCGGGACTGTGGGCCTCGTTGAGCGGACGCGCAAGCTGCACGGGCAGAAACGCAGGGTCGTGGAGTCAGTTCATCGGAACGCGGCGTTCCTTGTAGGAAACAGACTGCCGAAGCACTCGACTCGGCTTGACATTCGGGCTGACACTGTAGAATCTTAGAAGCGAGATGAGACTGACAATGCGCCGAGTCCAAGGAGACATCGATGCCGAAAATTCGTAGCGCTCTGATTCTTCTGTCTGCCGTTTTGCTGATATTAGCTTCCTCCTGCAAGAACCGCCCGCCGGATGTACCGCAGGCTCCGACCGGTCCCGCCGACTGGTACCCGGACAAGCAGTACAC
>CAYOCZ010000026.1:0-17517 GCA_964402475.1 uncultured bacterium
GACTGCCGGGGGCCGGAGTCGAACCGGCACGACCCGTATCCGGGTCAAGGGATTTTAAGTCCCTGGCGTCTGCCAATTCCGCCACCCCGGCAAGGACCATTACAGATTCCAGATTGTAGATTGAAGATTGGGGAATGCAAATGAGGACTCGAAGGCACTTGGGATTCTAGGTTGGAGATTGTGGCTTGTGGATTACAGAAGTCAAAGCGCCAGGTGCTCGGTCGGGCAATGGAAAATCGTCAATCCAGAATCAACAATGAGAAGAGGCGGCTTCGGGATTTGCACCCGAGCATAACGGTTTTGCAGACCGTCGCCTTGCTGCTTGGCTAAGCCGCCAACGAGGAAAGAACGAAGTGCGAAGTACAAGGAGCAAACGCGGGACTTCGTCGCTCGGCGTTTGGACTTCGCGCCCTAGAAGAGCGGGAGACGGGATTTGAACCCGTGACCCCTACCTTGGCAAGGTAGTGCTCTACCAACTGAGCTACTCCCGCACACCATTGATGATTTGCGATCTTGGTTCTGAATTGCCGGGCTACGGTTTCACTCTTCGACAATCGCCAATCGGAAACCACCACTTCCAGATTCCGGCCCCAATGGGAGTCGAACCCATGTCTTCACCTTGAAAGAGTGATGTCCTGAACCGCTAGACGATGGGGCCAATTTGTCCGGCATGGCGCTCTCCGCACCACGCGCTTCGCCTAGGACACCGCGTCAGGCTCCGACATCCAGCGCCCGACTCCAGGTTAAATCTATCCCGCCGGAGCGGGTTGTCAATACGCCAGCGCGTCCCGGTAGTCTCTGACCTCGGGCTGCTTGAGCATTTCTGCCATCACGTCCTGCGCGACTCTGGCCCGGCGTTCCTCGGCATAGCCGGTCGGGTCAAGCGTCGCCACCGACGTTCGCTCGTCACAGCGGATGATGAACGCACCCCAGCTGGTCTCGACCACGCCGCATTTCTCGCCGGGGTTGAGGGCCGCTACCGCGCCGGCGAACTCCGGTCCTTTCTTGCGGCGGCAGTCCTCGATCCCGGTGCAGGAATCGACCTGCAGCTCGACGCCCGGGTTTTCCTGGGCGTATTGCTCAAGACTCCTGCCGGCCTTGATTGCGTCAAGCGCCTGTTGGGCGGCCTGCGTCCAGGCCGGCTTTTCCTTCTCCCGGCGCAGGCGATAGACTGCGGCCTGTTTGACCTTCTCAAAGTCCGCGACCCCGGGCGGCTTCACTTCGCCGAGCTCAAACACGTGGTAGCCCTGGGTGCCGCGCTGCGGCAGGTCGTAGACCTGCCCGGGCTTGGCCGATTTCGCCCACTCGATGATCTGCGCCGGGTTTTCGACGTCCAGGCCGGGCAGATCTTTCTGGTCGCCGATCAGCGGACGCGCCATCCGAATGGTCAGGCCGAACCGGACGGCAAGGGTGTCGAACTTCTCGGTCGCGGCCTTCTCGAGGAAACTGCGCACCGAGTCCCGGACCGTCGCCAGCACCTCGGACCCCATCTTGACCCGGACGACGATGCGGCCGTAGGCGACCGAGTCTTTCTTCGCGCTGTCAAGCCGGACGATCTGCCAGCCATACCCGGCAAGGTGAGGCGGGCTGTACTGGCCGGGCTTGAGCCGGGACACGGCGCTGTCGGTCACTTTGTCGAGCCCGGAGAGCGGGGTCATTGCCGACAGCGTCTCGCCCTCGAGGTCGCTGTAGTCGAGCGTCGTGAGGTTGAACGACTCGCCTTTGAGGAGCTGGTCATGGGCGCGGTCGATGATCTCTTTGGCATCGGCCGAGTCCTGCCGCGTCACGGTCATCGGGAAGGAGACGTAGCGGAGCTGCCGCGTTTCTTTGGTGCGGAAGCTGTCTTTGTGGGCTTCGTACCAGGCCTTGGCCTCGGCCTCGGTCGGCTCGAATTTCTGCTTGAGGGCCTGGGGCCCGAAGTACAGGGCCGTCGTCTTCCATCTGGTGTTGGCCGCGGCAAGCGCGTCTTCGGTCTCGGGTTTCGTGACCCGGTAGGCGCTGATGACGTCGATCCGGAACTTCTCCCGGGGCAGCATCTCCAGGAGCTGGCGGAAGTACCGGGTGAAGTACTCGCGGTTCTCGGGCGCATTCATGATCTGCAGGTACTTCTGCTGGTCGAACTTGCCGTCGGTCAAGAGCTCGGGTTTGTTGCGCAGTTCCTCGGGCGGATTGGATCTGACGATCTCCATTGCTTCGTCCTGGGTGACGCCGACCTTCTCCGCCGTCAATACCTTGGCCCAGGTCAGCTCGGAAATGAGGTACTTCCACGCCTGCCGCTCGACCGCCTGGTAGTCTTCGTTGGACAGGTCGCGCAACCGGTTGTCGCTCTTGTACTTATCGGTGATGTAACTGACCACGCTCCGGTACTCCTCGGGGGTGACATTGTGGTCCCCGATCCGGCCGACAAACCCGTGCGTGTCCCGGCCCCGTTGGCTCCCACGGGTCCCAATCATGCGCCAGAGTTCGCCCATGAGGAAGCCGGCGAGGAAGGCTATGGCTACGACGAACATGATGACGCGGACACGCTTGCGCATATTGCTCAGCATAGAGGTGAATTCTATTGGCATTGCCTCAGAAGTCAACGGTTGCCCGTCGGGACCTCCTTGACTTGGTTTGCCGTGGTCTTATCATCCTGCCACGTGAAATCCCGGACCGGCAGAACGACGTGGCTCCTCGTTGCCGGCATCGTCCTGTATGTCCTTACGTTTCTGGCCCTTTACCCGCGCACGACCGCCATCGTGGACGAGGACGCCTACCTGACCGAGGCCTTCCTGCTCCGCACCGGCCGGCTTTCCTACGCGGGCTCGGGAATCCCGGCCCCCCACATGACGGTCGAGTCGCACGGCCGCCTTTCGAGCAAGTACCCGCCCGGCACGTCGCTCTTACTCGTGCCGTTCACGCTTTTCGGCTGGCGGGCGGTCTTTGTCTCGGGGCTGTTGCTCGCGCTCGCGGGGACCGCTCTCTTTGGCCTGATACTGAAGCGGCTGGCGCCGGAAGCCGACCCGGTCTGGGCGCTGCTGTACCTGTTCCATCCGGCGGTCGTGCTCTTCTCGCGGACGGTCATGAGCGACCTGCTGGCGGCGACCCTCGTTCTCGCCGCCTTCTACTGCCTGCTGCGCCGGGGAGGTTGGTTGCTCGCTTCGGGCTTCATCCTCGGGCTTGCCTGCCTGGTCCGGTACTCGAACGCGATATTCGTTCCGGTCTTCCTGTTGCTCGCATTGCGGCCGGCCGGCCTGCGCTCGGCGCTGACGCTCCTTGCCGGTTTCGCACCTTTGGCCGGGCTGATCGCCGCCTACAACGCCTACGCCTACGGCTCGCCGTTCTCGTTCCCGATGTATCTAACCGGGCACTTCTCCCCTGCCTACTTCCTGCATAACGTCCGGTATTACGGAACCGCGCTCATAGTTCTCTATCCGCTGATGCTGGCCGCGCCGCTGGTTGCGGGCAAAGGACGCCGGCTGCTGCTCGGCCTGCCTGCGTATGCGCTGCTCGGCCTCTACTGCTTCTTCTCGTATACCTACGAAGTGCCCAGTCTTTCGACACGCCTGACCGTCGGCATCCGTTATCTCTTGCCCGGGCTGCCGTTCTTCGTCCTCGCGTTCGTTCTTGCGGCCGACCGCCTGCTCGGGCGACTTCGCGCCGGATGGCTGAAGTACGCGGCTGTGGCGCTGATGGCGCTGCTGAGTGTCGCCATCCAGTTGCGCCACGACCGCCACCTCGGGGTGCAGGTCGGCTACCAGCGTCTGTTGCTCGACCACGTGCCCGAGTCCGCGCTGCTTCTGGGTGACGCGAACGTGTCCGAGTTGGTGGGTTATGCATGGGGCTGGCGTGACTACCGTCACATCGCTGAGTTCAACGTGCCGGTCCCGCTCGACTCGGCGCTCGCCGGTGACCGGCCGCTCTACGCCGGGCTGGCCGAAAAACCCGGCTCCGAGAACTTGGTGGTGCTGACGCTGTTTGAAGCCCTGCTGGCGAGGTTCCCGCAACGGACCCTGGTCGCCGAGACCCGGACGCCGTGGAAGTTCCGGCTCTACAAACTCAGGTAGCGCAGAGACGGCTGGAGACAGACCCGCGGCGCGTTCTTCGCGTCGCTCCGAAGGCCGGTCCCGTCATTGAGGCCGCTGCTCTTCAGCGGCCGGCGTTCGGTCGTCAGCCTTGAGCCGGCCGAGCCGCCGCGCCGCATTGAACCAGACCAGCCCGGTGACAATGAGCGCGGCAAATAGGCCGTAGGAGCCGAGGACGATGCCGGCGACCTGGTACCCGGACATGTTCGTCGGTGTGGTCTCGGCCAGAATCACAATCCAGAAGGAATAGGCGAGCAGGGCGACGCCGAAGATGACGAGGTCGACGGCGACATTCCCCGAAAGCACGAACGGAGTCGGGCTCGGCCGAAGCAGCCGCAGGTAGCGCTCGCGCGTGCCGCCCGAGACCGGCTGCGCCGTATCCGCGGCGAACTCCGCCTCAAACAGGCCGACGGCTCTCCGGCACAATGCCGCCAGCACGCAGACCAGGGCAACCAGCAGCAGGGCGTGGATTGCCGGCCGGAACGCGTAGAACTGCGCCACCGGTTCGACCGAGCTGCTGCCGGTAAGCGGGAAACGGAGCATAAGCCCGGGCCCGAACCCGGCGTGGACCAGCAGCGCAAGCGAGAAGAGCACCCGCAGATAGAAGGTCGCCCGGGCCGCGCGCCCAAGGTGCTCGCGGAAGGCATCGCCGGTGCTTTCAGACGGGATCGACATAGATTCAGGATAGGTAGACTGGGAAGAATGTCAACACGGGGATGCCGTGACCGTTCGCTGCGCGTCCCGGGTCAGCGGTCGCCGCGGTCCGGCTCGATCTCGCGGATGAACGCCAGTATGTGCAGCCGGCCGCGTGACCGGTAGGTGCTGATTCTGGCCTCCATCGGCGCAATGGTACCGTCGCGCTTCAGACCCCGGAAGACGTAGCCGGTCGGTGCATCTCCCCCGTGCTCGCGTATCCGGCTGTACTCCATCAACGCCGCTCGGTCCTCCGGCGCGTCGAACTCACTGGCGGGCCGCCCGACGACCTGCTCCGGCGACTCATAGCCGAACATCCGGACAAAAGGCCGGTTGGCATAGACGAGCCTCCCGTCGCATTCGGCAGCGATCGCCCCGGGCGAGTTGTCAAGCACCGCCTGAGCCTGCGCGGCGGCAGCGGCGGCCTCCCGGGCCAGCTCCTTACGTTCGGTGACGTCCTCTCCTGAGCTGAGTGTGCCGACGACGCGCCCGGCATCGTCTCGCAACAGGGCGTTGTGCCAGGCAACCAGCCGTTCTTCGCCGCGCAAGGTCACGACCGGGTTTTCGTGGTACTCCATGGGTTCGAGCTCTCCGCTCATCAGACCTACGAATACCCGCCTGACCTCCGCCCGCAGCCGCTCGGGAACGAAGGCGTCAAACCAGTTGCGTCCGATGATGTCGCCGGGTGTTCCACCAAGGACGGCGCAACCTTTCCGGTTGATGAGTTTGACCGCCCCATTCTCGTCAAGCGCGACCATGATGCTGCCCGCCACCTCCAGATAGCTGTGGGCCAGCTCCTTTTCCTGCCGCAGCGCCTGCTCGGCTGCCTTGCGGTCGGTGATGTCCTCGACCGTGCCTTCGTAGTAGAGAACTGCCCCATCCTGTCCGCGCACCGCGCGCGCGTTTTCCCGGACAAACAGCGTACGGCCGTCGCGCGTCTGCCAGCCCACTTCGAGGCCGACAATCCGGCCGTCGCACTCAAGCCGCCGCTTGAACTCGTCGCGCCTGTAATCCGGCCCGGACCCGTCCGCCTCGAGATTTCGCTCGGCAAGCTGGGCGAAGGAATCGTAACCGAGCATCCGAACCAGCGCCGGGTTGGCCATCAGGATTTGCCCGTCCGGTGAAGTCCGGTATATGCCCATCAGTGACTCGTCGAATAGGGCCCGGTGCCGGTTTTCGCTCTCCGCCAGCGCGGCCTCGGCCCGCTTCCGCTCCGTAATGTCCCGCACGATTGCCAGCACCACGGTTCTGCCATCCAACTCCATCACCGCGGCGCTGATTTCCACCGGGACGTGGCGTCCGCTCTTGTGCATATTCACCGCTTCGGTTCGAAACGTCCGGTCGCGAAGAATCGCATCGGTCACGTGCGGCAGCCACGCCCGTGCCCCGGCGGGTACAAGGTCCGAGACGTTCATCCTCACCAGCTCGTCCCGTCGGTACCCGACCAGCTCACAGCCGTTCCGGTTGACGTCGAGAATGCGCCCGTCGACCGACTCGATGAACACGGCGTCGTTGGCCGACTCAAACACTGCGCGGTACATCCGCTCCGACTGGCTCTTTGCCTGTTCGGCGCCGACCCGTTCGGCAACGTCGCGCGTGACCGACATTATCCGCCGCTCTCCCCCGACCACAATCACCGACGCCACGAGGTCGACCACGAACCTCCTGCCGTCTTTCCTGCGCATCCGGATGGTCTTAGTCACCGGTCTCCCCGCGGCCAGGCTTGCCATCGCCGCCGCGGCTGCGCCGCGGTCCTCGGGTGCTACCACGTCGGTGAGGTTCACCCCCTTGACATCATCAGCGGTGTAGCCGTACAGCCGGAGGCAGGCGGGGTTGGCCTCAAGCACCCGGCCGTCGATGTCGGCGATCGCCACCGAGTCCTGCGTGTTCTCGAAAAGCACCCGGTACTTGTCGGTAGATGCCTGAACGGCCTCCTCGGCGCGCCAGAGGCCGGTGACGTCGCGGCCGACGAAAACCACACCAGCCGGCTCTCCGGACCGGTTGCGCCCGACCGTAGCAAACAGGTAAATGACTGCTTCCGGCCCGCTCCGCAAATGGCACCGGACTCCGCCGGCGAAGTCGCGCCCGCCGAGCACCGTCGATGTGTCCAGAGCGGCGAAGCCCGGTTCCATCCGGCAGGCAAGGGTGTACGGCTTCCCGTGTACCTCATTAGCCTTGTAGCCGAAAATCTCCTCCGCCTCCTTGTTCCAATAGACAACTAGTCCAACCCGGTCGGTGGCGAAGACAATGTCTCCTGCCTGGAAAGCAATGTCGGCGACGTAAGGGAAGGTGGGGTTCGTTCCTTTCGCAGTCATCTGATTGAGGGGTTTCTTCGTTCGGGTTCGGGTGCTCGCCACGGCCGCCGCGGTCTTTGGATGGTAACCCGTACAACCGGCATCGGCCGGCATTCTACATCCACTCACATCCCAGTCAAGTGGTGACGGGCCGCGGCAACCAAGCTTGCATCAGAACCATCGCAATCCTGCATTCGTGCAGCTTCTGTTCCGCCGTCGCCAATCAAGCGGTCCCATATCTTGTTGCCTGCCTTCCGGTTACGGCACGGCGTGCGGCCAGGGCCACACCTTTCGCCCTACTTCCGACGCTCTGTGCGGCAGCTGTTGGCGTATAGTGCGGCAACCACCACCCGAATTCTACTCTTGCGACACGACAATCGGCGCGATGTCGGCAGGACGCGCGACGAGGAAATCGGGGCGGAACGACTTGAGAAACCAGGCCGGCCTGAACCCGTACGTCACGGCACAGGTATCGACCCCGGCCGCTTTCGCCGCCTCGATGTCGAGGTCGGAGTCCCCGACCATGATTGCCGAGTCGGGCGATACGTCCAGGCGGCTCAAGGCGGTGAGAACCGGCTCCGGATCCGGCTTGTGCCTCCGACCCTCAAGCCAGCCGTGAACGTAGTCGAAGTAACCGGAGAGCCCTGCACCGGCCAGCGTGAATTCGGCCTGCTGCTGGTGTTTCGTTGTCACCAGTCCCAGCTTCACGCCGGCCTGCTGCAGGCCCGCGAGCACCTCTTCTATGCCCGGGTAGACCTTCGTGTTGTCGTTGTAGTGCTCGGCATAGTATGCCCGGTATGCCTCGGCGAAGCGGCGCGTGCTTTCCTTGTCCGCCGGGTAACCGAGTTCGCGCACGACCGCCTCGAGCGGCAAGCCGATGAGGACGAGTACATCCGCGGCTTCCGGAAGGCTGCGGTCGGAGAAGATCTGGCCGAGGGCGTGCCGGACCGATTCGACAATGTCTTGCCCGGAGTCAATCAGGGTGCCGTCGAGGTCAAAGAGAGCCGCGGGGTAGCGGAGAACGCCCAATCCCTAATGCCCGATTCCCAACGAAACGAGGAAACCTCTGCCGACGCTGGGAATCGGCGATTGGGAATCGGTCATTTGCCCCCGGCCGCCGCCGGCCTGTGGTACTTGTCGAGCCAGGCGTCGCGGACGCGCTTCAGTTCGGCGCGCGGGAATATCCCGAGGAGTCTCCAGCCGAGGTCGAGCGTGCCCTCGATAGACCGGTTCTCCTGTTCTCCCTGGGCCACGTACTGTTCCTCGAATTCCCGGGCGAACCGCAGGTAGATTCCGTCTGCGTCCGAGAGCGCGGCCTCGCCGAGAATCACTTGGAGTTCCTCGGCTTCCTTCCCGCGCGCGTAGCAGGCGTAGAGCTGATTAAACAGGTCGGCGTGGTCCTCACGGGTCTTGCCCTTGCCGATGCCCTTGTCCTTGAGGCGCGAAAGCGACGGCAGCACGTCGACCGGCGGCGCTATCTTCCGGCGGTGCATGGTCCGCGAGAGGATGATCTGACCTTCGGTGATGTAGCCGGTCAAGTCCGGTATCGGGTGGGTCTTGTCGTCCTCGGGCATCGTCAGCACCGGCATCATCGTGATGGAACCCTTGCGCCCCTTGATGCGCCCGCACCGCTCGTAGATAGACGACAGGTCGGTGTAGAGGTAGCCGGGAAACCCGCGCCGGCCCGGGATTTCCTTGCGGGCGGCGGATATCTCACGCAAAGCCTCGCAGTAGTTGGTCATGTCGGTCAGGACAACCAGTACGTGCATACCCAGGTCGAACGCCAGATACTCGGCCGCGGTCAGCGCGGCGCGCGGCGCGGCGATCCGCTCGATGGCCGGCTCGTCCGCGAGGTTCAGAAACAGCACGGTTCGCTCGATGGCGCCCGACTCGGTGAAGTCGCGAACAAAGAACTCCGCCTCCTCGAACGTGATGCCCATCGCACCGAACACGACCGCGAACGGGTCGCTGGTGCCGAGCACCTTGGCCTGACGGACGACCTGGGCCGCAAGCCGGTTGTGGGGTAGGCCCGAGCCGGAGAAAATCGGCAACTTCTGCCCGCGCACGAGCGTGTTCAGGCCGTCAATCGCCGAAACGCCGGTCTGGATGAATTCGTCAGGATACTCGCGTGCGTAGGGGTTAATCGGCGCGCCATTGACGTCGACACGCCGGTCCGGGATTATCGCCGGCCCGCCGTCGCGCGGCCTTCCCAGCCCGCCGAACACGCGACCGAGGACTTCCCGCGACAGGTCAATCGTGATACCCCGGGCCATGAAGCGCACCTTGACCGACGGAACGTCGATGCCGGTCGTGCCCTCGAATACCTGCACCAGTGCCCTGTCGCCCTCTACCTCAAGCACCTGCCCGCGCCGGGTTTCGCCCGACGCCAGCGTGATGCGCACCAACTCCTGGTACTTCACGCCCTCGACACCCTCGACCAGCATCAGCGGGCCAGCAATCGAGACTACGGTTTGGTGCTCCTTGATCATCCCGCCTCCCCCGCCGCGGAATCCGTCGGCTCCGCCTCTCGGCCCTTGGCTTCGCTGTCCGACTCTTGGCTCCCGGCTTCCGGCTTTCGGCTTCTGCCTTCGTCGTTCTGACTTCTAACTTGATACTCCGCCGTCCCACCCTCTACCTTCGTGCTCGTCGTGCCTTCGTGACTGGTTTCGCTCTTCGGCGCTTCGTCCTCCTGTGTGACTGTGGTTGACTGATCTCCGCCAGCCCTGAGTTGCCGCCCGATTTCCTCCCCCACCGCCGCGATGCCCTTCTCCGCTTCCCCCTCGCCCAGGTGTTTCATCCGGGCGATCTGCCCGCGCACGGGCAGCTTCTCGATAAGGCCGGCGTCCATTCCCCGCTCGAGCGCCGCCCGGGCCGCGCGGTAGAAGTGCATTATCTCGGCCAGCATCCCGGCCTGCTTGGTCATCGAAGTGTAGGTGTCCACCTCGTGGAAGGCGTTCTGGTGCAGGAAATCCTCGCGAATCGAGCGCGCCGCCTCCATCACCAGCCGGTCGCCGGGCGACAGCGAATCCTTGCCCACCAGCCGGACAATCTCCTCGAGCTCGGCCTCCTTTACAAGTAGCGACATCGCGTCAGCCGCGTCTTGGGCGAACTCCTCCGAGGCCAGCTTTGTGAAACTGCCGCGCAGGGTCTCGGCATAGAGCGAGTAAGAGTTCAGCCATGATATCGCCGGGAAATGGCGCCGGAACGCGAGCCGGTCCTCGAGCGACCAGAAGACCTTTACCACGCGCAGGGTTGCCTGTACCACCGGGTCGTTCAGGTCGCCGCCGGGCGGCGACACCGAGCCGACCACTGACACCGCACCCTCGTGCTCCCGCCCGTCCGCCGTCCGCCCTAGGCACACGACCCGGCCGGCCCGTTCGTAGAACTCGGCCACGCGGGTCGCAAGGTAGGCCGGGTAGCCTTCCTCGCCCGGCATCTCCTCCAGCCGCCCGGAAATCTCGCGCATCGCCTCGGCCCAGCGCGAGGTCGAGTCGGCCTGAATCGCCACCGAGTAGCCCATATCTCGGTAGTACTCGGCGATGGTGATGCCGGTGTACACCGACGCCTCGCGCGCCGCCACCGGCATGTTCGATGTGTTGGCGACGAGCACGGTCCGCTTCATCAAGGGCTCGTCCGACTTCGGATCCACCAGTCGTGGGAACTCCAGTAGCACATCGGTCATCTCGTTGCCGCGCTCGCCGCAGCCCACGAAGACGATGACCTCGGCGTCCGACCACTTGGCGAACTGGTGCTGGATGACGGTCTTGCCCGACCCGAACGGCCCGGGCACGCATGCGGTCCCGCCCTTGGCGATCGGGAAGAAGGTGTCGATGACCCGCTGGCCGGTCACCAGCGGCTCGTCGGGCGGCAGCTTACGCCGGTGGGGCCGGGACTTCCGTACCGGCCAGCGCTGCATCAGGGCAATCTCGCGCTCGCCGTCTTTGGTCTTCACCTTCGCCACCGGCTGCTCGACGGTGAAATTGCCCGCCTCGATTTTCACCAGCTCGCCCTCGACCCCGGGCGGCACCATCACCCGGTGTTCCACCAGCGGGGTCTCCTGCACCTTGCCCAAGAAGTCGCCCGGCCCGACTCTATCCCCGGCCTTGGCCAGCGGCTCGAACTTCCATTTCCTGCTCCTGTCTAGGGCCGGCACGTCGATGCCGCGGGTGATAAAATCCCCCGCCTCGGCCTTGATCTTATCCAGCGGCCGCTGAATGCCGTCGTAGATGGACTCAATCAGCCCGGGTCCGAGTTCGACCGACAGCGGCTCGAAAGTCGGGAAGACCGGCTCGCCGGGGCCTACGCCCCCGGTTTCCTCGTACACCTGGATCGATGCCCGGTCTCCGGCCAACTCGATGATCTCGCCGACCAGCCGCTTCTCGCTGACCTTCACCACATCGTACATCCTAGCGCCGGCAAGACCTTCGGCGACAACCAGCGGGCCTGAGACCTTGATAATCGTTCCTTTGCTGCTCTCTGTCATCGCTTGTCTCCTTCAGGGGGAACCGGCATCACCTCTCCTCGAGGCGCGTGCGCGCGTCCGAACACGTCCGCTCCTACCGCACGCCTCACAATCTCCCGAAGCCGCTCGAATCCGCGTTGCTCCGCGCCCATCGGCAACATCACCAGACACGGGGTGGCGCCCCGGCTGTACTTGCCGATCAACCCCGCCAGATGGGAAGACAGGTCCTCGGTGTAGAACAACATCGAGAGACCGGAGTGCAGCAGTGTTTCGACCATGAGGCCGGCGTCAGGACCCGGTTCGATCGGGAAAACGGAGAACCCCGCGGCACGGAAAGGCGCGATCACTTCCGGCCGGCCGATGACACCGACCCTGGCCGCTAGGTTGCCTGCCGCGACAGGTGTCTCGTTATTCGACATAGGCGACCAAGTCCTGCGTCTCCTCGTCCGCGCGGCCGGCAAGCTTCGCCGCGTAGAGCTGCCGCAGGTTGCGCAGTTCGTTCTCGCGCAGCAGGTAAAAGGCTACCAGAGGTTCGTGCCCGAACGTCGCGTAGCGGGTCTGGCGCAGATAGCGAAGTTTCGCCTCGCGACCAAGCCGTTCCGTCCGGATGAACGAACGCCTCTCGGCGACCTCTGTTCGGCCCTGTTCAAGGAAGGCGTGGAAAGATTCACTTCCCACGCCGTAGGGCGGCGCCTTGGCCAGCAACTCCACCACTGCGGGCCAAGGCTGAGGCAGCGCCGTCAGCAAACCGGCAAGCGTCAAGGTCCCGCCTTGAAGGAAAGCGGCTTCCATCTCCCCCACCTGGTCCTTGTCGCCGCCCGCCTTTGCCTTCAACCGAACCAGCGTACGCAGGTTCTCGGTGTCGGCATGCAGCCCAAAGTAGCCGGTCATGAACTCGCTGCTGCCTGCGATCTGCAACTCGACCTCCTGCATCAACTGGTCCAACGCCATATCGACGGCCGCCGGGTTTCGATTTCTGGCAAAGGCCTTCGTGGTTTCGGCAATGACTTCGCCGACACGGGAACTCCACCCCGTCGCTTCGAACTCGTTCGGGACACAGACGTCGGTTTTGCCTTCTGAAAATGCGTTCTTGAGAGTTGTCTTTAGCCTCCGAAACGTCACAGGCGTCAAAAACATTGGCATCAGCCAGTCGTCCAGCGCGTAAGCGGACAGAAAGGCGGCGCTTTCCTCGGCCGCCCGGTCAAACGCCTGCGCCACACCGACCGTGTCCCCTTCAAGAAACCTCGCGTAGACCGTTTCTGCCAGAGCCTCAACGAATTCATCGCCGCTCCGCGTGCGGACAAGCCGCTCGTAGCGGGGCCTGTCCATCAGGGAAGGTTCTAGCGCGCGGACACGCCCGACGGCAAACCCGTACTTCGGGTCTTCGCTCAGACTGACCATTTCGTTGCTTACTTCTTTCTTGTGATTGTCTGCCCGTTCGGTGGCTAGAAGGTAATCATAGTCAGTCAATGTAGCGTGTCAATCGCTGACGTCCAATCGTCGAGTCCTAGCCGAACACGTGGTTTCGTACCCCACCGGATTGCAGATAAACCGCGCTGGAGATAGCTTCCTGTGCAATTCGCGGCGTGGGCGAGAGCTGCAAATCGGCTACCACCGTCAAGTGAGTCAGACTACGGTGCGACAAAGAATTGTCCCCACACTGCTTCTGAGGGCTGGGTATGGTATTGTAAATGGTGTTCTCTTATAAATGGTATAGGTCGTCGCGCCTGTCCGTATGTCCTTCCTAGCACAACAGAACGAATCCAAAAGAAGAATTCTGTTGTTGCTGTTGGTTTGTGGGTTTGTGTGGAAGCGAAGTAAGGTTGCTGCCGACAAGTGCTTAAGCAGCGCTTGCGCAGAGGAGGAAATGTTGATTTAGCGTTGAAGGAAACAGCGCCTGCATCTATTCACTTCTGCGTCAACACGGTTCCCCACGGCTTATTCCCTTTGACAACTTCTCTAGTCTTGCGGCGAAAGCAGGATCTTTGGTCTTCAGGTCGCCAACTCGCTTGATCGCGTGCATCACGGTTGTGTGGTCTTTGTTACCGAAGAGCCCGCCGATTTCCTTCAGAGAGAGACTAAGCGTGGCGCGGAGCACGAACATTGCCACCTGACGTGCGAGCGCCAGCTGTTTGGTGCGACCACCATTGGTGATATCCTTCACTGTCACCCCGAAGTGTTCGGCGCAGGCCTTTATGATACGATTATGGTCGACCGGCTCTTCTTCCCGGAGCAGATCCTTTAGCGCCTCTTCGGCTAGGGGGACGGTGATGGGGCGGTCGTCGAGCGAGGCGAGCGCAAGCAGCCGTATCCAGCTTCCCTCAAGCGCGCGTACGCTGGTTCGGACGCGGGCGGCGATGAAGTAGGCAACGTCATCAGGCAGGTCGGCCCGGTCCAAGGCAGCCTTCTGTTTGAGGATGGCGATTCGTGTTTCAAGCTCTGGTGGCTGGATGTCAACAACCAGCCCCGAACCGAGCCTGGATGCAAGCCTGCCCTCGAGCGCAGGAATATCTTGGGGCGGCCGGTCGCTGGTGAACACTATCTGGCTACCCGCGTCGTGGAGCGAGTTGAAGATGTAGAAAACCTCTTCCTGCAACCGTTCTTTCCCGACAAGGTAGTGAATGTCGTCGAGCAGCAGGAGGTCGAGGCCGCGGTACTTGTTCTTGAACTCAAGCCGGGTGTTCTTTTCGATGGCCTGGATGAGCTCGAGGAAGAGGTCATCGGCGGCAGTGTAGTAGACCTTCAAACCCGGCTTTGTTGCGATCGCCAGATTGCCGATTGCCTGAGCCAAGTGGGTTTTTCCCAGGCCGACGCCTCCATAGATGAAGAGCGGGTTGTAGTTGGCCCCCGGCCGCTCGGCGACGCTGCGGGCCGCGGCTACGGCAAACCGGTTCGACTCGCCAACGACGAAGTTCTCAAAGGAGAGATGTGGTTGAAGCCGGTAACCGTTCTGCTTCGTGACCGGACGTCGCGCCGGGGCGCGACGTATCAATACGCCGGTATCGACCGCATCCCGCGGGCGGAAAGACACCGACAACTCCTGTTGGGAAACACTGGACAGCGCTGCCCTGAGTTCCGCCGAATAGTGCTGACTCAGCCAGTCGGCAAAGAAAGAATTGGGGACCTCAACCGCCAGAACACCATTCGACAACACGCAGCCCCGCGTTGGGGCAAGCCAAGTCTCGAATCCTTCTCGACTTACGCGTGGCTTCACATAGTCGAGAATGTCGGCCCAGAGCCTCTCGGCGTCAAGCGGGATTTCGTGCCCGACGCGTGATTGTACGCCGCTGTCAGCCACACCCATCTGCAGCCCCTTTCGGAAAATATTGCGCCTTCAGAGCCTCAACGACCTCAGACGAGAAGCACACCTTGTCCGGTTATCCACCAAACCGTCCACATTCACGCGCGGTCGTTGGCTGCGGCAAAAAGGACAACACGCCGACGGCGCGTCAGCAGTCAACAAGGAACGGGTTGTCGGGTCGCTAGTCTGCCAGCGAGGATTCTAGACCCACGGGTTTGACTGTCAAGCTCAGTCTCATGCTGCGGGTGAAAAAAGCACGATTGGCAGGCGGGCAGCGTCAGGGGCCGAGGAGCGAAACTCCCGAGCAGGCGGCGGCTGCGACCTGGCCGTAGGCGATGCCGCCGTCGTTGAGCGGGACGAGCTGGTTCCAGTACACCTGGAGTCCGCCGGAGCGGATGCCGGCCGCAACCCGTCGGCGAAGCAGCGAGTTCTGAAAAGCGCCGCCGGAGAGACAGATGGCAGTGGCACCATGTCGAGCGCAGAGCGCAAGGGCAAGCCGGGCCGAGGCTCTGGACAGCGTATTGTGAAACTGGGCCGCGACCGTCGCGGGACGCACGCCGGCCTTTGTTTCACGTGCAACATTGAGGAGAATGGTCTCCGGCCTCAGCAGGGCGGGGGAGACCGAAAGGTCAAGCAGGTCGTCGGAGAACCAATGGCCGTTCTCCCTGGGGTCAGCCAACGACTCCAGCGCGGTCGGCGCCTGCCCGTCAAAAGTCGCCGCTCGGCAGGCCCCGGTCAGCGAGGCGACCGCGTCGAACAGACGCCCGACAGAGGATGTCGCAAGCAACTTCCCTCGGGCCGCTTGCGGCTGGCCTCGACCTGCCCTTCCGAAGTCGCGTGCCTGCCTCACGTACGCCGTCGCCACATGTGTCGGTTGGGCCACCTCATCGCCCGCGTTGGCCAGCCGGAGATAGCCTAAGTGACCAACACGTTGCCAGTTAGCCCCTTCTCGCACCAACAGAAACTCGCCACCCCATACGGCCCCATCGACCCCATACCCGGTGCCGTCGAAGGCAAGCCCCAGCACCGGGCCGTGGAGGTCGTGCTCTGCCATGACTGACAGGATGTGTGCGTAGTGGTGTTGCACGCGCACGAGCGGCAGCAGAAGGTTTCGAGACAGCCGTTCTGCCAGCCGGGTGGACGCATAATCAGGGTGCAAGTCTGCAACTACGACCTCCGGCTGGATGCCCGTCCACTCGACGTACCGCTCAAACGTCTCGAGCCAGAAGGCGTTCCCCTGCGGCGTCTCGACAGCACCGATATGCGGACTGACGAAGGCGCGGCCGCCGCTGGCCAAGGCAAAAGTGTTCTTGAACCCGCCTCCGACAGCGAGGATCGGGTGTTTCACGTGAAACATCCGGCCCAAGGGGACTGGTTGGGGCGCATAGCCCCGAGCGCGCCTGACCAGCACGAGCGGTCCGGCCGCGTCGGCCATCACGACCGAGTCGTCGCAGCGGTTGGCAATCGGCCGGTCGTGGGTCAGAATCAGGTCAGGCACGCCAAGCAGTTCCTCGGCCAGCCTGCGATCGTCGGCAATGATCGGGTCGTCTCGGCGGTTGGCGCTGGTCATCACCAAGACCGCCGGTTTTCCTGTCCGGCGTCGCAGCCGTTCGAAGAGGACTGCATGCAATGGCGTGTACGGGAGCATTACGCCTAGGCGGGAGTTGTCTGGAGCAACCAGGTCAGCAACGGTGAGTTTCGGACGCGGGGACTTCGGCAGCAGGACAACAGGGGCGGCGGCCGAAAGCAGCAACTCCTTAGCGAGCAGGCTGACGCGGCAGAACAAACGAGCCACAGCCGGGCTCTCACACATCAAGGCGAAGGGTTTGGCCGGGCGGTGTTTGCGCGTTCGAAGGAGTGCCACCGCGTGATGGTTGGTGGCGTCGCAGGCGAGCTGGAACCCGCCCAAGTTCTTGATGGCGACGGTCTTTCCGTTAAGCAGAACCTGTGTCGCCGCCTGGATAGGGGACACTCGAGTCTGAGCCGGGGCAGTCGCAAGTCTGGGGCCGCAAACTGGGCAGGCAATGGGCTGCGCATGGTAGCGCCTGTCGGCGGGGTCGGTGTATTCCTGCCGACACGGCGGGCACATCGTGAACCCGGCCATCGTCGTGTTCGGCCGGTCATAGGGAAGGCGCTGTATGATTGTGTAACGTGGCCCGCATTGCGTGCAGTTGGTGAACGCATAGCCGAAACGGCGATTCCGCGGGTCCTCGATTTCACGGCGGCAGTCCCCGCAAACGGCGAGGTCTGGCAGGACGTCGACTCCAGACCCCGATTCGGTGCGGCTGGACTTGATGTCGAAGGTCCGATACGACCTGCCCCATACGCGCGCGATTCGGAACGATGTGATGGCGGCCAGCGGCGGCGGGGCTTGCCTGAGTTGGTCGAGGAATCGGCGGGCGCTCCTGCCTTGCGCCATGATGATGACGCCGCGGCTCGAGTTGCGGACGAATCCGCGGACGCCGAGGGTTTTTGCCAAGCGGTAGACGTAGGGCCGGAATCCCAGCCCTTGGACTTGACCCTGTACGACCACCCTGTACCCGCTAGCCGACAAAGCCCTCTCCCCTAGACCTAAGTTGTTGAAAAAACTGTGGTTATGCCTCCACCCGCCGGTCGGGTCTAGTCCTTCTTGGCGGGCTGGTCGGCCGCCGGTTTGGGCTCGAGGTCCTTCAGCTCTGGGTTCGGCACCGGCTCGATCAGCTC
>CAYOCZ010000027.1:0-7122 GCA_964402475.1 uncultured bacterium
ATTCGTCGGCGTCGTCGGATGGTCTAAGGTAGCGGGCTGGGGCGCGCCCCTGGGTGCGGCACGGGGGCCTGCAGAGGGACGGTCCCCGTTTGCCTCGCTGTGTCTTTGCGGTACGACCTCGGTCTGGACTCCGCGCCGCAGACGCACCGGGGCGGCAGAAGCCGCCCCGTGGTGTGTCCTAGGTCCTGTGTTCTAGGGCTGTGGGGGCAAGGGCGGGGGCGGCGGCTGGTGGGCGTCGGTCTTGTCGGCCGGCTCGTTCTTGCGTGCCACGCGGATAATGGCGAAGCAGGCGAGCATGGCCAGGCCGATGAATCCGAACATGAATCCGCCGCCAAAGTCATTGCCCTTTCCCGCGAGTTCACCGGCGAACAGGGCCAGACCGAAGGCGAAGAATATCGCACCGGTAATCATCAGGCTGTAGTAGTTGCCTTTCTGCTTCCGGGGCGGGGGCGGCATCATCCCTTGTTCAATCATCTTCATCCGTTCTTTGTGGCGCCGGCCGACGACCGCCAGGATGATTGCCATGGCGGCGATGACCGCGATGATCGGCACCGCGAAGATGATCGCGACGATCACAATCCCGGTTATCGAGCTGAAGAAACTCGCTGGGTCCATGTCAGGCTCCTCTCACTAGTTGATTTCCGACAGCCGCGCGACGGCCTCGGCAAGACGGTCCGAGTGCGGCGCGCGGACTACGACTTCGTCCATGACCAGGCGCGGGCGGTCGGCGACCGAGACCACCTCTGGCATCAGGCCGGCCGCGCGCGGGTCCCTGCCGTTTCCGGTGATGCCCGGCGCGGCCAGCGCCCCGAGCAACAGCAGTCCGGATACTGCGAGCAGAATGGCTGATTTCACGAGTACCTCTTTGTGTTTTGCTTGCTGCATGTCGCCCAATACGACGCCGGAGCTTGCGTCTTTGTTGCGACCGGTGTAACATCCAGGGCCGGCCGGCGTCTTATGTTCGAACACATGGAGAGCGCATCCGAAGCAGCCTTGGTGAGTCGCTCCGCCCGGGGTGACGAGCAGGCGTTCGGGGTGCTCGTTGAACGCTACAAAGGTATGCTCTACTCGATGGCCACGAGGCTGATGAAGGACCGCGGACGCGCCGAGGACGCGGCGCAGGAGAGTCTCATCAAGGCCTGGGCCGCCTTACCCGCGTTCAAGGGCGAGTCGAAGTTCTCGTCGTGGCTCTACCGCATATGCTACAATACGTGCATCAGCGAGCTGCGGAGGAAACGGCCCGAGGTCGAACTCGACGAGGCGATGGGCGTGCCGGTCGCGGGTCCGGTGCAGGAGTTCCGGAACCGTGACATCCAGGCTACGATACAGGAAGAAGTCAGCAGGCTGCCGGATGACTACCGCGCCGCCCTGACCCTGTACCATTTCAACGGCCTGTCCTATGAGGAGATTGCGAAGCTGACCCACAAGCCGATGGGCACGGTCAAGGCTCACATCCACCGGGCCCGGGCCGTGTTGAAGACCCGGCTTGTCGAGCGAGTCGGCTGGGATAACCTGAAAGAGGTGATGTGGCAATGAACTGCGAGGAAGTCAGGCGGTCGGTCCAAGATTATGTGACGCGCGAGCTTGAGCCCGAGAACCGACGGCTGTTCGACGCCCACCTGGTGGAGTGCGCTGAGTGCCAGCGCGAACTGGCGCTCGTGACAGCTGTCGTCTCAACGCTCGACCACCAGCCAGTGCTGGAGCCGTCGCCGGGTTTCCGTGGGAAGGTGCTCGCGGCGCTGCCCAGGCAGCGGAGTCTCGTATTGAGCCCATGGTGGTCGCTTGCGCTCGCGCCGCTGCTCGCCGGTCTGGTCTGGTTGTTCCGCGTCCCGCTTGAACGCGGGCTCGCCGGTCTGCTTGGTCAGTTCGGCGGCAGCAGGCTAGCCGTGCCGGTGATTTCCCTGCAGGGCGCAGGGATCGTGGCCGCAGCGGTCGTTGTCCTGGGATTGCTGGTGACGACAGGCGGGGCCGTGTTCTGCTGGCAGACGTATCTCAGAGACTAGACGGTAACCAGAAAGCCGAGCGGGGCGCGTGAGCGCCCCGCTTGCCTTCTAGCTCGAGGCTACTTAATCACGCCCAGCCAGTCTCCGAGCAGGAACTGGAGCCGGCCGATGAAGAGCGAGATACGGGCCATCACGGTGTAGCCGAACGATGCGCCGAACCCCACCATGATGAAGACGATTCCGACGTAGCTGACGGGTTTGATGATTCCTTTGCGCTCCCTCGAGAAAAAGAAGTAGGAGATCGTACAGATGACGCCGATGAGAATGACGACCGCCCAGACGCCCTGCTGCCAGTCGGCGAACGAGGCCCGGGTTACGATGGTCGCCTTGAGCTGCTGGATGATGGTAGCGTCGACGGTGCGGGGAATCCCGGCGCCGGCGCCGTAGCCGAGCGCGATGGCGATGGGGAAACGTACCAGCCACGATATCTTCGGTATGAAGCGCGTAAAATAGAGCGCGCCGACGATGGCGATGGGAATGAGGTAGAGTTTCTCGCCGTGGCTGACCGGGCTGAAAAGGTAGGGTACGAGGATGCGATGCCAGTAGAAGGTGATGGCGTAGCCGTTGGCGATGCCGACGAAGAGGTGCTCGGCGAATCGGTAGAACGGGTTCTCGCGGTAGAGGAACGAGAAGACGGCCAGGGTCAGGATGGCCGCAATCCAGACCCAGATGCCCTCCGGAGTGAGCGGGTTCGCGATGTTCACGACTTCCTCCTGCGGGTGACGAAGTATCCGATGTTGCCGAAGACGATGAACACGATGATGGCGATGTGGGCCGCGGTCTGGGACGACATCGCCTCGGTTGCCTTGCGCCGCAGGGAGAGCGACGACCCGGCAGCGGCCAGCTTGTCGGCGAGCAGTTGTTCGTACTCGGCCGCGCCGCGCATGCCGGCGAGCATGCCGGTGAACTGGCCGGAGTTGAGGTAGGTGTAGTAGTCGGCGGCGGACACGGCGGTCGTACCGCAGCCGATGCGCACGCCGAACTGGGTCTGGGCGTAGGCGACCCAGGATATCGGCGTCGACGATCCCGCGATGGACATGATGATTCCGACGTCGTTGTAGTTTTTGATGCGCGACGTTATCGGCAGTGATTCCGTGGCCACGCCGTAGTAGTCCACGGGGAAGACGTTGGTGATGCGCTCGCCCATCCCGAGCATCACGGTCAGGAAAGGCGTGGACCAGCCCCAGAAGACGTAGTCCTCGCCGTTGATGACTGAGTCCTCATGGGTGACGGCCTTCTCGTTGAACTCGGCCGAAACCTGGCGCAGAGCCTCCTCGCCCAGCCCCAGGCCGTAGACCTGGGTCGCGAGCATGCCGACGCGCCGGCCGGTGGCGAAGGCATGGCGCAGCAGGGCGACCGTCATCGGGTGCAGCTCGGCCTGCGTGTCGGGCGTATAGTCGATCGAGATGACCAGCGCCTTGTCCTCGGGTATCGTGTCGATATAGCTGAACAGCCGGCTGACCGGCGGCATGGCCTCGGGTTTGATGCTGAACGGGAAGATGAGCGGGAGCATCACAACCAGCCAGATGACCGCGTAGATCCAGCGGCGGTCGATGCGCTGGAGCCGGTCCCAGAAGCCGTTGCGGACCGCGTCCGGGGCGGTCACGACCCGCCTCCGCCGAGCCAGCCGCGCTCAATGCCGAGCAGGATCTTGAGCGACGTGGCGAACATGCCGAGGCTGATCCCGAACCCGATGCCACGCTTGGCCGCGGTGTTGGGCACGGCCAGGATCCACTCCGCGAAGTCGGGCAGGGGAGGGATGATGATGCGGGTCAGCGGCACCGCGCCCAGCATCAGTATGAACGCCGCGGCGAGCAGCAGGGTCGCCTCGAAGTTGCGGGCCCGGAACGCGCGGTACGCGGCCGAGGCCATGAAGAACGCGAGCAGCGCGAACATCGTGGCCGCGAGGGGCACGATTACGTTCGTGTAAACCGTCTGGATGTGGAACGAGAAGCCGCCAATATGGGTGGGGAGGATGCCCGGCCGCGTCGGGTCGATGCCGCCGAACAGGCCGATGACGGCGCTGACGAAAAGCGCGACGATGGTGATGTAGGAGAACGGCCAGTGTTCGGCCTTGCGCTTGATCTTTATGAAGTGGTGGCGCAGGATGGAGCCGACGCCGAGCACGAGGCTGAAGGCCGCGATGATGCGTATGACGTCGTTCCGGAAGACCAAGTCGACGCTGCGGACGATGGGGTGCGGTATGAAGAACGCGACTGCGGCGAAGATGCCGACCACGAGGAGGATGAGAAGCGGTAGTTGTGTTTTCAATTCGTCTCCTACAGTATCTCGATGACCGGCACTCCGAACACGACCGCGAGCAGGGTGCCTACGATGATGAGCCCGAGGATGAGGGCCTTGGAATAGTCCTGTCCCTTGACGGCGCCGAGCAGGGCCGGCGCGCGCGACAGATAGGCCGATGCCGCGTAGAGCTCTTCGCCGATGAGCGTGTAGTCGCAGGCGGTGATGAAGAACGGCAACTGGGAGATGGCGTCGGTGCCCGCTATCTGGACCGCGCCGGACATCGCGCCGGTCTCGGCGAGGATGAGCGACTCGGCCCAGAACATCCCGATGAGGAAGTTGGTCGCCGGCTTCTCGCGGGTCATTATGCCGTCAACAGCGGCCGCGTACGCGAACTGCTGGTCGGCCACGTAGAAAACCATGTCCTGGCTGAACGAGTCCGGCCGCCCGGCCTCTGTGTAGCTCTGTTTGACGGTCTCGCGGGCCACGGTGTAAACGATGGGGTCTCGGTTGGGCACGATGAGCGGCGTGCCGAACTTGGCGGTCTTTTTGGCGACCTCGCCGAGGATGTTGAGGGAGGCGATGGTCGCCACGTCGTCGATGCTGGACAGCCCGGGTACATAGAGGATGGGCCGGCCCATCTCGGTGGCGCGGCCGAGTGCCTCCTCTACGGCGTCGAGGCCGGCGATACGCCGGATGAATATCTTCGCCCCGCGCTTGGCCTGCCTGAGGAAGTAGAGCATGAAGAAGCCGAAGATGAACGTGAAGACCAGCGCCTTGATGTAGTCGGTGTTGAACCACTGGGGCCTGCTGGTCGTATAGCCGGACGGTCCGGACTCGGCCGGTTCGCCCTCGGTCAGGGCCAGCACCCGGTAGCGGTGGGGCACGCCGTCCGGCGTGCCTTCGTCGACGAAGCGGGCCAAACGTGGCCCGGTGAAACCGACCGTGTCCCACGCCTCGCCGCCTTCGGGCTGGCGCAGGATGCGGTAACCCGTGACCGGGTCGGGCGAGCATGTCCACGTCACGATTACGGCCCCGCCGCCGTCGTTCGGCCGGTCGGTCGCCGACACGTCGGCGGGCGGCGCGACAGCGAACAACGCTAAGGCCGCGAGCAGACCAGAAAGCATGGTATTTCCTCCGTATATGTCCTGTTGAAACCAAGCTCCCGAGGGAGCGATGTTGTCAGTCTATTGGCCGAGGCGGGCAAGTCAACAAAGTGAGGCCTCGGCCGCACGGACGCCCGGGCGGGGCGACTAGTTGAACAGGCCCGGGGTGTCGATGCCAAGGGCAAGCGCGACGGCGGTCAGCCCGACCAGCAGGACGATGATTAGGAGTTTGGAGTAGTCCTGGGCGACGAGCGCGCCCAGCAGGAGCGGTTCGCGCGACAGGTAGGCTGATGCGGCGTAGAGTTCCTCGCCGATGAGCGTGTAGTCGCAGGCGGTGATGAAGAACGGCAATTGGTTGACCGCGTCGGTGCCGGCGATCTGAATCGCGCCGGTCTCGGCGCCGGTCTCGGCGAGAATCAGCGACTCGGCCCAGAACATGCCGATGAGGAAGTTGGTGGCCGGCTTCTCGCGGGCCATTATGCCGTCGACCCCGGCAGCGAAGGCGAATTGCTCGTCGGTCAAGAAGTACACCGAGCCGGTGTCAAGCGCGTCGGGCCGTCCGGCCGCGGTGTAGCTCTGCTTGACCGTCTCCTGCGCGACGGTGAAGACGATCGGATCGGCGGTGGGCACGATGAGCGGCGTGCCGAACTTGGCCGTCCTCTTGGCGACCTCGCCGAGGATGTTGATGGAGGCGATGGTCCCCACGTCATCGATGGTGGACAGCCCGGGCACATAGAGGATAGGGCGGCCCATCTCGGTGGCGCGGCCGAGCGCCTCCTCGACCGCGTCCAGCCCGCTGATGCGCCGGACGAACAGGTTGTGACCTGCCCGGGCTCGCCGGACGAAGTAGATGACAAACAGGCCGATGGTGAGGGTGCCGACGAGCGCGGCGAGCGCGCGCGGATCGAACCACTGGGGCGAGCTCCGGACCCAGCCGGTGGGCTCGGTGCGCGCGCGCGCGGTGTCACGCAGGGCGGACAGGGCGTAGCGGTAGCGCGGACCGTCCACGACTTCCTCGTCGAGGTAGGAGCCGGCGCGCGGACCACGGAACCCGACGGGCTTCCAGGTGTCGCCTTCTGCCTGGCGCAGCACCTCCCAGCCGATCAGAGTGCTGTCTTCGATGCTCTGCCAGGCAACCACGATGGCGCCACCGCCGTCGCCGGCCCGGTCCTTCGCGGTCAGCCCGAACCCGGATTCAGGCAGTCCAACAACCAGTGACAGGAGGATGGCAGCGAACAACGCCGGGGCTACATCGTCCAGCGCCGGCGTTCGCGTTCCATTTGCGCGAGATAGCGCCGGGTCACGCCGGTCGGGTACTTGCCATCGAAGCAGGCGGTGCAGAACCCCGGTACCACCGAATCGCCTCGCACCGCAGCGACCACGCCATCGTAGGTCTGGTATACCAGCGCGTCGGCGCCGACGAACTTGCGAACTTGCTCGGCGGTCCGGTTTTTGGCCGCGAACTCGCCGCGCGTCATCATGTCGATGCCGTACACGCACGGGAACCGGAGCGGCGGGGCGGTGATGGCGAGGAAGACCTTGCGCGCGCCGGCGTCGCGCACCATCTGGACGATCTCGCGCGAGGTCGTGCCGCGGACTATCGAGTCGTCAACCAGCATCACGTCTTTGCCCTGAACCTGCGAACGGACCGGGTTGAGTTTCTGGCGGACCGATAGGATGCGCCGCTCCTGGCCGTGCATGATGAAGGTGCGTGCGATGTACCGGTTCTTGATCAGGCCTTCGCGGAGTTCGACGCCGAGCGCCGCGGAAAG
>CAYOCZ010000027.1:7222-11274 GCA_964402475.1 uncultured bacterium
TCAACTCGCGGCGCAGGTCGGCGTAGTTGGTGACGTTGCCGTTGTGGACCATGGCGATGCCGAACGGGTGGTTGACGTAGAATGGCTGGGCGTCCTCGACCGAGCCGGGTCCGATGGTCGGGTAACGAACCTGTCCGATGCCGGCGGTGCCGGCGAGGCGCTCGAGGTTCTTCGGGTTGAAGACGTTCGCGACGGTGCCGTTGCCTTTCTTGAGGTGGAACGTGCCATCGGATGTGAGCACGCCGGCCGAGTCCTGGCCCCGGTGTTGGAGTGTGAGCAGGCCTTCGACCAGGCGCGTCCCGGCCTCACGCTGGGTCCAGAGTCCGATTACGCCGCACATTGCCGCATGTTACAGAGAACAAAGGCGGAAGTCAAAACGACCCACAGGGTCGCCCCGAGTGAGTCGGACGAATCGAGGGGTCTCTCTGACCTGCACTGAGCTTGCTGCATGGGAGAGATTGCTGAGCCATCGAATGGCACCTGCGAGGACGCAGAGCGGTTCCCTTCGGTTACTCGGAATGACGGGCGCCGGTCACACGCCTTTGCCGTTGAAATCCGGCGTGTAGTCGCGGGAGGCGGAGGAGAGCTCCTGGGCGAAGCCCTCTTCGAATCCGAGGTTGTCAAAGTGGCGGCGGACATCGGCGTACTCGTCGCTGCTCAGGCGGCGGTTCATGCCGTGTAGCTCTGCCGCACCGTGGACTGGGTAGTACTGAGACATCAGGCTGACGTGAGCGCGGGGGCCGAGGCTGTCGTGAATCCAGGAGAGTATCTGCTTGCTGTCATCGGCGTGGCCGGGGAGTACCAGGTGCCGGATGATGATGCCCTTCTCGATGATGCCGGAGTCGTCATACCGGTTCGTGCCGACCTGGCGCTTCATCTCGGTGATTGCGGCTGAGGCGTGCCGGAAGTAGTCCGGCGCGGACGAGCAGGCGCGGGCAAGCTCGTCGGAGTGATACTTCATGTCAGGCAGATAGACCTGAACGAGTCCTTCGAAGCGCGCGACAGTCTCCGCCTTCTCGTAGCCGTTTGAGTTCCACACAATCGGGACTCGCAGCTTGGCGCGGGCTTGTTCCAGAAGCGGGATGAGCTGGTCGGAGTAGTGGGTAGGCGAGACGAGGTTGACGTTATGCGCGCCCTGCTGCTCGAGTTCCAACATGATGGCCAGCAAACGCTCGGGCCTGACTTCGCGACCCTGGCCCAGTTGGGAGATATCGTAGTTCTGGCAGAACCGGCAGCGGAGGTTGCAGTGGCTGAAGAAGATGGTGCCGGAACCACGCGTGCCGGAGATCGGCGGTTCTTCCCAGTGGTGAAGCTGGGCGAGCGAGATCTCGAAGTGCTCGGGTGCGCGGCAGACGCCGAGTTGCTGTGACCGGTCAACACCGCACTCGAACGGGCAGGCGTGACATTCCACACGAGATTATACGCGCCGGCGCGGCCGAGGGAACTGCGGCCGGCTGATTTGACACGCGCCGGGCGCGTGGTAGCTTAGACCTTGGTGAAACCGGAAAGGCTGCAGAAGTACCTTGCGTCCGCCGGCGTCGGGTCGCGCCGCCATTGCGAGGAGTTGATAGCCGCGGGCCGGGTGCGGGTCAATGGCGTGACGGCGACGCTCGGGCAGTCGGTAGTGCCCGGCGAGGACCGGGTCGAGTACCGGGGCCGCGAGATGAAGCCGGAAACCGAGAAAGTCGTCGTCGCGGTCAACAAGCCGTCCGGGTATCTCAGTGCCTGCTTTCGCGGCAAGGAGGAAGGCTGGTTGGTCACGGAGTTAGTCGACCTGCCCTTCCGGCTGTATCCGGTGGGCAGGCTGGACCGTGAGTCTGAGGGGCTGTTGCTGCTGACCAACGACGGCGACCTTGCGCTGGAATTGACCCACCCGCGCTACGGCAAGGAGAAGGAGTACGAAGTTGAACTCGACCGGCCGGCTGGTCCGGAGCTGTGCGAGCGGCTGCAGAAGAGCGTGCAGTTGGCCGACGGCCCGGCCCGAGCGGTCCGCGCCACGTTGACCGGGCAGGGCCGACTCAGTGTTGTGCTGGCCGAGGGGCGCAAACGGCAGGTGCGAAGAATGCTCGAAGCACTGGGACGTAAGGTCGTGCGTCTGCGACGGGTGCGGATTGCTGGCCTGCGGCTTGGTGACTTGGCCTCGGGCAAGTGGAGGCGGCTCAGCGCGCAGGAAGTGAAAGAGAAGCTGGGGCGAGCATCGGACGAAGTCAGAAGTCAGAAGGCAGAATGCAGAAGGCAGAATCCGGAGGACAAGAAGCGGTGACATGGAAGCGGCTGGCGGTATTGTTCGGTCTGCTTACGCTTGTGCCTTGTGCATGGGCTGAGCAGCCGGTGCGGGAGCCGGTCGTGGTCGAGCCGCCGGTGCGAATCGGGCTGGCGCTTTCCGGCGGCGCGGCACTTGGATTTGCTCACATCGGCGTGCTCAAGGTGCTGGAGCGCGAGAATATTCCGGTGGTCTGCGTCTCCGGCAACAGCATGGGCTCAATGGTGGGCGGCGCGTATGCCGCCGGGTACAGCGCGGCCGAGATTGAGAGCCTCGCCTTGAACGCGAACTGGAGCACGCTGTTCAGTTCGAGCGTGCCGTTCGGCGCGCAGTATCTGCCCGAACGGCAGCAGGCGCAGCGTTATGTCTTCCATCTCCGGCACAAGAACCTGTTCCCCTCGCTGCCCAGCGGGCTCGTGCCGTTGCAGAACGTCGAGTTCCTGCTGATGCGTTTGCTGTCGGACATCGAGTACAACACCGGTTATGACTTCGACAGCCTGCCGATTCCATATCGGGCGGTCGCAGTGGACCTGAAGTCAGGCGAACTGCACGTGATGCGGCGGGGCAGGCTCGAGCAGGCAATCCGCGCGAGCATCGCGATTCCGGGTGTGTTCGCTCCGGAGAAGCTGGATGATATGGAACTGGTTGACGGCGGGCTGCAGCAGTATCTACCGGTTGACCCGCTGGACAGTATGGGTCTGAATCTTGATCTGAAGATCGCCGTACTCACGATGAAGCACAATCCGGAAACCGGAGTGTCGTTGATTGACATCGCCTCGCGGAGCATGGACCTCGTGAGCCCGGACGACCTGAAGAAGCAGAAGAAGCTGGCCGACGTGCTGATTGAGCCAAACGTTGATCCATTCACTCATTCGGACTTCGCCAAAGCCGCGGGCCTGATTGCCGCCGGCGAAACGGCCGCCGAAGCCGCGCTGCCGCGCATCAGGGAGCTCATCGGCGCGCGGAAGCCTGTCCGATACCGGCGACCGGTTGTGTGGAAACCGCTCTCGGTGGTCCGTTCCGTCCGCTTTGAGGGGTTGTGCGTCACGCGTGAGGGAACGGTGCGAAAGGAAGTCACGACGCGACCCACCACGTACCTGGTTTTCAGCCGGCTGGTGGATGACATGGTCCGGCTGTTCCACACCGGCCTGTTCGAGGACGTGAACTACCGGCTGGAGAACGCACGGAACGACTCCGTGGATGTGGTCATCGAGGTTCAGGAGCGCGCCTATGGTTTCTACTCGCTCGGCATCAGATACGACAACGCCGACAACGTGGTGCTTGGGCTGGAAGTCGGACAGGGCAACCTTGGGGGCTCGGGCGCGAGCGTCCGGGCGGCATTCGACCTCGGCAATCCGAATGAGGCGCGGCTGGGGCTGACCGGGACGAGGCTGTTCCAGCTACCGTTCGGATACCGTCTGGACGGGTTCTGGGGTTCGGTGGAGAGGTCCTACTACGAACAAGGCGAATGGAGTGGAGTCTACACGGTCGGGTATCTCGGTGGCGTCGCCGAGGCCGGGTACATCCTCGGCCGGGATGCCTTTTTCAACTTCGGGCTGAACAGCTACCGGGCTTCGTACCGCGTGCCTCTGGGTTTTCCGAAGGACTCGCTGCCCGCCGAATGGGTCATCGGCCCGAGCTTCCGGCTCGAAGTCAACACGTTCCGTGACGTGGACTTTCCTACTGCCGGCACGGCTTCGCGGCTCGACGCGCGTTCCTCGGTCACGGCGTTGAAAGGGACCCGCCAGTTCCTGAGACTTGGCTACTCGACCGAACGGGTGATGCCGGT
>CAYOCZ010000027.1:11374-17517 GCA_964402475.1 uncultured bacterium
CCGTGGGGCAGCCTGTTATCGAGTTCGGACCTGCCTTCGCTGTTCCACTGGGGCGTGGGTACCGGCGTTCGGACAAACACGCCGATAGGTCCGGTTCAACTGACCTTGGGCGTTGGTGACTTCGACGGGAAGCTGCCGATGCAGCCGGTCAAGGTGGCGGTCTTCTTCTCAGTCGGGCGCGAGTTCCGCTACACGCGTTGATCAGTCGGACCGGTCGGACGCGTCGGACCCGTCCGACCCGGAGCACGCGCGCACGCACAATCCGCAGATATACTGGCTGACGTAGCGCTTGCTTTGGAACTCCTTGAGCATGGCGAAGCAGTCGTGATGCTTGAACTCGGCCGGGTTCTCGCCGATTGCCTTGGCCGGGCAGGCAGCGATGCAGGCGCGACAGGAGCCGCAGCCGTTCTCGAGCGGGCGGTCGGGTTCGAGTCCCAGGTCGGTCAGAACCGTCACTAGCCGCACTTGGGCGCCGACCCGCGGCGTGACGAGCAGGTTGTTGCGACCCAGCCAGCCAAGGCCGGCGGCGGCGGCAATGCGCTTGTGCGAAAGGTGCCCGCGCTGGTTCTGCCAGTCAACGAGTTGAGACGCCGCCACGGGCAAAGCCTGCGCGCCGAAACCCTGGATCAGCGTGGCGAGGTCAAGAGCCAGCCGGTCGAGGGCGAAGTTGACCTGCCGATAATGGTGCTCGTACAACTGGTTCGGATGGTCCTCAAGCGTGCCCAGCACGGCCGGGGCAAGGCGCAGGGCGATACTGATGGCAGTTGGCAGGTCGCGAAGCGTCGGCGCAGGCAGCAGGAAGTCGTCGGTCCTCACATCGGCCAGGCGTGCGACCCCGAAACTGACCGCGCCGCGCGAAATGCAGAAGTGGGCAAGGGTCTGGCGGGTATTGTCTGGAGTCATCGTCTTCCTTTCAGATACGCCATCAGGGCGAAGACAGCGGCCGGCGTGACGCCGGGCATGCGCTGGGCCATGCCCACTGACGCGGGCCGGTTGCGGGACAGTTTTTCGCGGACTTCGTTCGAGAGCCCGGGCACACGATTGAAGTCGAGCCGTTGCGGAATCACGATGGACTCCAGTTCCTCGAACTGGCCTAGTTGGTGCTGCATTCTCTTGATGTAGCCCTCGTACTTCACTTCGAGCTCGACCAGCTCCTGAACCGGGACAGGCAGGTCAGGCACTGACTCGGTCATTGCCGCAAGGCCGCTCCAGGTCACTTCGGGCCGGCGCAGGATCTCGATGGCCGGAAACGATTCGGCAATCGGTGTCGTGCCGAGGGATTCGAGCCTGCGATTCACCGCGGGAACCGGCTTGATACGGGCCGAGTGGAGCCATGCGGTTGCCTGCCTGCATTGTCTCTGTTTCCCTTGGACTCTCGCGAACCGCACGCCCGAGAGCAGGCCGAGTTCGTGCGCGCGGGAACTCAAGCGCAGGTCCGCGTTGTCCTCACGCAGGAGCAGACGGTACTCGACGCGCGCCGTGAACATCCGGTACGGTTCGTCCGTACCCTTTGTCACAAGGTCATCAATCATCACGCCGATGTACGATTCGGCGCGGGTCAGCATCAGCGCGGGTCTCTCCTGCACGCGGAGCGCGGCGTTAGCTCCGGCCACAAGCCCTTGGGTCGCGGCTTCCTCGTACCCGGTTGTGCCGTTTATCTGGCCAGCGAAGTACAGGTTGCGGATTGGGCGAGTTTCGAGCGTGGGGAAGAGCTGGGTCGGGTCAGAGTAGTCGTGTTCGATTGCGTAGCCCGGCCTGAGCATCCGGCAATCCTCAAGACCCTTGATGGACTGGAGCGTCCGAAGCTGGAGATGGATCGGCAGGCTCGTCGAGATGCCGTTTGGATAGCACTCGACCGTGTCCGTGCCCTCCGGCTCAATGAAGATGTGGTGGCGGTCGCGGTCGGAGAACTTCACGACCTTGTCTTCGATGGACGGGCAGTAGCGGACGCCACGGCCCTTGATGACTCCCGCATACAGCGGTGACTGCTTGAGGCCCGAGCGGACGATGCGGTGCGTCGTCTTGTTGGTGTACGTGACGTAGCAGCTTGCCTGGTTTCGGGGCGGCTTATCGGTCCAGTCCGAGAATGGAACCGGTGGCTCATCGCCGTCCTGCTTCTGCATCGCCTTCAGGTTGAGTGACCGCGTGTCGAGTCGCGCCGGTGTGCCGGTCTTGAACCGGCCGATGTTGAAGTCCAGCTCACGCAGGTTCGCGCTGAGCTTCTGGGCCGGAGCCTCGCCGAGGCGGCCGGCCGGGAAGCTCACAAGGCCGATATGAACGAGGCCATTCAGGAACGTGCCGGGAGCGAGCACGACCGTCTTGGCCCGCAGCTTCTCGCCGAGTTCTGTCTCGATGCCGACAGCGGTCTTGCAGCGCACCAGCACGCACGCGGCCGTGCCCTGGTGCAGGCAGAGATTCTCAGCTACCTCAACGGTTTGCTTCACCAGTCTTCGGTAGAGCTGCCGGTCTACTTGGGCGCGGGACGAACGGACCGCGCGGCCCTTGCTCGTGTTCAGTTGGCGGAAGTGTATTCCGGCCTTGTCGGTCAGCTCGGCCATCGCGCCGCCCAGGGCGTCCAGCTCACGCACCAGTTGGCCCTTGCCGATACCGCCCACCGCGGGGTTGCATGACATCAGACCGATGGTGTCCAGGTTCTGGGTCACGAGCAGGGTTGAGCAGCCCATCCGCGCGGCAGCCAGCGCCGCCTCGCAGCCGGCATGCCCGGCTCCGACCACAATCACATCATACGATCGCTCGCGTCGCACAGTCTTGATGATTCTAGGTGTCCGTGCGCCTTAGTCAAACCGCTGCGTCCAGAGTGGTGTGCGTACGAAGTCGCTCGCGAAGTTGGTGGCGCGCAGTCCGACGCAGTCCGTGCTGCAAGCGATACAGACCGAGGTCCTCAACGTCGCCGCGCCGGTAGCGCCGCAATGCCGGATCGACCGATGCGGGCGGGGTTCGGATACCGGACTCCGCCCGCTTCCGCTATCAGGACCAAATGCAGCAAGGGTAGGTGCGGGGCCGCTTGCCTGTCCGGCGGAATTGCGCTAGAGTGTTGACGTCATGAAGAGTACCATCGCTCTCTTGTCGGTGGCTGCGTGTATTCTTATCGGGGCTGCGTGCAAGCAGAACAAAGCGCCCGCGGTTCCCGGCGCGCCGGTCGGACCCGTGGTGGGAATGGCTGGCGATTCGCTCAGTTTCCGGGTGGCGACAACCGACCCGGATTCGGACAACGTCCGGTATCGCGTGGACTGGGGCGACGCACTGGGCGACTGGTCCGGGCTGCTGGCAAGCGGCGAGTCCTGCGCCGTGGGCCACAGGTGGTTCGTGCGCGATACCTACGCGGTCCGCGTTCAGGCTGAGGACGCGCACGGCCAGGCGTCGGAATGGTCTCCCAACCACGTAGTCTCGATTGAGAGTCTTTGCCGGCGCTAGCCGGGCATGAGGTCCCCGGTTCGTGGTTCGTCGTTCACAGTTCCCGGTTTCCTGGCAATGGCAGCGATCGCGCTGGCGGGTGAGACCGGAAAGATCTCCGGCCGGGTAGTGGACGACGCGGGGCAGGCGCTCGTGTCGGCGAACGTCGTCGTCGCGAGCCAGGCCCTGGGTGCGGCAAGCGACGCCAACGGGTTCTACGTCATCCTGAGCGTCCCGGTCGGGATCTACGCGGTCGAAGCCTCGATGATTGGCTATCGGACGGTGAGCGTGACCGACGTGCGGGTTGAGCCGGACCGGACCGCAAGGATCGACTTCCGACTCGTCGAATCTGCCATCAATCTTCCCGGAATCACCGTGCGGGCAGAGAAGCCGATGGTCTCCAAGGACGTGGTCAGCGCGCGGTACTCAATCCCGGCTCGGGAGATCAGTTTCCTGCCGGCCGAGTATCTGCAGGGCGGGATGGCCGTGTTTTCGCCGGGCGTGGCGCGGACCGAGTCGAGCTACCACGTGCGCGGTGGACGGGCAACCGAGGTCGATTACCGGATTGACGGGGTGAGCGTGGTCGACCCGCTCTCGGGCGAGTTTGGCATCGAACTCTCACGCAGCGTGGCCGACGAGGTGATATTCATGCCCGGCGGATTCTCGGCCGAATACGGCCGGGCGATGTCCGGCGTGGTCAACCTGATAACCGCGTACCCGAAGGCCCAACCGTCCGCCTCGTATCGAATCCGGTCCGAGAAGCCGATGCCGTACTACTACGACTTCGGGTACACGGACCAGGCGCTACAGGCGCACCTGCCGGTGACGCGAGGCCTGCGGCTGTTCGTGAACGCGGGCGCGACAACGATTGGTGACTGGGACCCGCGGCTGTTCAGATTGCCCCACAAGGAGCGCGCCGACTACTCGCTCTACGGCAAGGCGGTCGCAGACCTTGGTCCCACGATGAAGCTAACCGGGTCGGCCGCGGCGTTCAGGAGCGAGTTCGACCGGTACCAGTCGCAGTGGAAGTTCCGGCTTGATGACTACCGCTCGGACCTGCGGCACGGCAATCTCGGCAGCGTCGGCCTGAGCTGGCTTCCCGCGGAACGGTTCCTCGGCAAGGTACAGGTCTCTCGGTTCCAGACCGACAAGACGTTAGGCGTGAGACAGCCTGGGTCGGTGAACATCTGGGAAGACTTCAAGTTCCGCGATACGAGCGAGTACGGGCTGCCGGTGATTGACGAGCGCAACCCATGGAACGTGAAGTGGAACCGGTACTGGTACTTCTACACCGATGGTACGTATGACCAGTACCGCCGTACCGCGACCGAGGCCTGGAATTCGAAGCTGTTCGCTACCGCGCAGGTGACCGCGAACCACCAACTCACTGCCGGCGCCGAAGCCGACTTCTACAACGTATCGAGTGACTGGTATCGTTGGCTGAGGTCGAACAGCCCGTTCCTCGACACCTACGAGCTCCGGCCGGTGGAAATGAGCGCCTATGTGCAGGACAAGGTCGAGCACGAGGGCCTGTATGCCGACATCGGTCTGCGCTTCGACCAGCTCCGGCCCAATGCTACTTACAAGGAGAGCGTGCCGGACCGGGACTCGAATGCGACCCGCCTGCGGGCCACGCCCAAGAGTGGCCTGTCACCAAGGCTCGGCGCCTCGTTCCGGATAACCGAATGGCTGTTTGCCCGGGCCAACTATGGCTACTACCTCCAGTTCCCGCTCTTCTCGGCCCTGTACGACAACACCGTGAACCCGATGGTCTACCGCACGAGCTATCGTGACTCGCTGCTCGTGGTCGGCAACCCGAATCTGAAGCCGGAGCGGACCCAGGCGTACGAGATCGGGCTGCAGGGCGAGGTGACGAAGGACCTGCTCCTTACCGGAAACCTCTGGCGGAAGGACGTGTTCGACCTGGTCGGCACGCGCGAAGTGCCGGCTCTGCCGCAGGCGTACGTGACCTACTTCAACATCGACTACGCCAAACTGACCGGCGTGGAGCTAATCATCGAAATGCGCCGGAAGTGGTTCAACGCCAAGCTCTCCTACACGCTTTCCTTCGCAAGGGGCACGAGTTCCTATGCTAACGAGGCGTATTACGAGTTCATCCAGCGCGGCATCACCGTACCCGCAGTCGAATACACCCTCGACTTCGAGCAGCGGAACCGGTTCTTCGTGCAGGCGGACGCGACCGTGCCGGAGAAAGCGACGGGCACGAAGTGGCTAGATGCCGTGCTCGACAGCCTCGGTTGTCACCTGCTCGGGTACGCGGGCAACGGGTTCCCATATTCCCCGCCGGGCGGCAAAGGCGACCCGGCAACGTGGAACACAATCGTCGGGCCGTGGCGGTCGAACATCGACGCGGTCCTGACCAAGCCGGTGAGGTTGGGCCGCGTGCGGATTGACCTCGTGGCCGAAGTGCTGAACCTGCTTGACATCAGGGACGTGCTGTACGTGTTTCCCGGAACCGGCTCGCCGATTGACGACGGCCAGCGGTTCTACTACTACGACTTCGAGTTCGTCCGGTACGATACGAGCGTCACGCCCCAGTGGTTCGGCAATCCCAACTACGACCCGGGCCGGGATCCGAACCACGACGGGTATGTCTCCCGCGAAGAAGCCCAGTTCGCGGAGTACGAGCGTGTGGTCGCGTACCACAAGGCCAAGATTGACTGGATAAACAACTACGGCCCGCCCCGCCGCGCCCGGCTCGGATTCAC
>CAYOCZ010000028.1:0-16186 GCA_964402475.1 uncultured bacterium
TCAAGCGCAAGCCCAAGCTCAAGCCATTCGGAAGGTTGTCGTAACGCGGTAGCCGGAAGAAGCCGCAGGGCGAACAGGCCAGGCTGACAGTTTCGGTCCCCAAGTAAGGGGCTTCTTGGGCGCCAAAACCCGGCAGAATATGCCGAGAGCGTTTTTCGGCTGAGTTAGGCGAGACCGGGTTGACCTAAGTCCCAGAAATACTCTGCGTTAGACGCGGTCATAGTCGTCTAAGTTGACATTCCGGGAACCACTGCGAGAACCGTCCCCGGGACGGTTCAGGGGGTGGTTCTCAAGGTGAGTTTCAAGGCGACTTTCGACGCGATTTGTGCGGCGAATCCGACCGCGAAGCCCACGGCCTTTCCGGCGTCGATTTCCGAACCGATCCGTGTCGTGACGTCGACCTTGGCTTGGCGGACGAAATGCGGGCTCTCTGGCGGGCTGACTCGCAAGGTCGGTCGCGAGGTGATTTGTGGATGTACTTGCGGGCCGGTTTGCGGCGTGATTCCCGCGATGAGTCGCAGGTCTCGACTACAACACAGGCAGCAAACAGCTAGTGACAGGGAGTAGCAGAACGAAGGCCGGGACGCATGGTGCGTCCCGGCTGAATCGAGTGAAGGCCAAGCGGTTCAAACAGGAGGACCGGCCGAGCCAGTCCCGAAGAAGACCGCCGGCAGACTAGCGCAGCTTCTTCTTGTGGCGCATCGACTTGATGCGCTTCTTGTACTTGTGGCGCCGAATTTTAGACAGCTTGCGCTTTTTGCCACAAGGCATCTATTGGCCTCCCTTGATTAGACTTGCTTTCAGGAGCCGCGAGGCCTTGAACACCGGCACGCGGCGGGGCGGAATGTTCACCGGTTCCTTGGTCTTCGGGTTGCGGGCGACCTTGGGTTTGCGGAGCTTGGTGGACATCACACCGAAGCCTCGGATTTCGATGCGGTTACCCTCCAGAAGCATCTTGCAGATCTCGTCGATGAACATCTGGACAAGCTTGCCGACGTCGCGCTTGGTGATGTTGGGATGGACCTGGCGAGCCAGTGTCTCGACCAGGTCGGCCTTCGTTATCGTCATGTCTGCCCTCCTCTAGCTACAGGTACTGCAACTGTGCGAACTGCAGTGGCCGCAGGACTTAGACGAACTCGACACTTTCTTCTCGGCCCCGGCGACCGCAAATGCCGAGAAGCAGCGGGTGAGCTTCTCTGCACCGCACTTGGGGCAGGCGAGCTCCTCCTCGTCGCTTCTACTGAAGACAAGTTCCTCGAATTCGTGGTTGCAGATATCGCAAAGGAACTCACGAATTGGCATAACTGATTATAGGACAGTGACTTTGGCGTGTCAAGGACGGTGTCGGGGCTAAGTTGCAGGCTGCCGGGCAGTTCCGTGCGCTACTCGTAGCGGAGGGCTTGAATCGGGTTGAGGCGCGCGGCACGGGAGGCGGGGTAGATTCCAAAGAAGATGCCGACCCCGGCCGAGAACCCGACGCCGACGAGGATGGTCCACAATGGCGCTTCGGCGTGTAGATGTACCGTGATTTCAACGATTTTGGCGATGCCGATGCCGAGCGCCACGCCGATGGCGCCGCCGACAAGCGAGAGCATCACCGCCTCGAGCAGGAATTGCCAGAGCACATCCTGGTTGGTCGCGCCGAGCGCCTTCCGCAGGCCGATTTCGCGCGTCCGCTCGGCGACCGCGACGAGCATGATGTTCATGATGCCGATGCCGCCCACGAGCAGCGAGATCGCGGCGACCGCAATCATCACTATGTACGCGACGCGCGTGATGTTACGGTAGATATCGCGGATGGTGTCCTGGGTGCTGATGCCGAAGTCGTCGGTCTTGTCGTACCCGAGCCGGTGGCGCCGGCGCATCAGCTCGCGGATTTCGTCGATTGTCTGCTCCAGCGCCGCGCCCTTCTTTGGCATCGCCATCACCCCGATGCTGTACTGGAGCTCACCGATCCCGCGACCGGGTGCGAAGTCCTTCTCGAAGGTAGTCACCGGCACGATGACAACGTTGTCCTGGCTCTGGCCGAGGAAGCTGCCCTTGCGGGCGAGCACGCCGACGATGACGTAGCTCTTGCCGTCCATCACCAGCCGCTTGCCGAGCGGTGTCTCGTGGGGGAACAGATTGTCGACGATGTAGCCGCCGATGACACAGACCGAATGGCGGCGCAGGCTGTCATCGGAGTTGATGAAGCGGCCGGTCTCGATCGCGTAGTTGGCGACAACCGAGAGCGCGGGCGTCGAGCCGGTGACGTCAACGTTCGTCACCTTGTTGCCACGCCAGGTTATCTTGCCTACCCTCCGGCTGCGTGAGGGCGCGACCTTGTCGATGGTGGGCAACTGGCTGATTGCCAGCGCGTCATCCATCGTCAGGTTCGGACGCTTGTTGATTTCGTCCCAGTCGATGCGGCCCATGCCGAAGCTGAACTTCTGGACGAAGACGGTGTTGGAGCCGAGCGACGATATCTGCTTCTCGACTTCGTAGTTCATGCCCTGAATGAGCGAGACGATGGCGATGACCGTCATCACGCCGATGATGATGCCGAGCGCGGTCAGGAACGAGCGCATGCGGTGGGTGCGGAAGGTTTCGAGGGAGAGGCGGAGCAGTTCGACGAAGCGCATGGGTCAGTCGACTATCCGGCCGTCGGCGAGGCGGACTATGCGGCGCGCGTGTCCGGCCACGGCCTGGTCGTGGCTTACAAGGATGATTGTGTTGCCCTGCTCGGCGAGGGACCCGAACAGGCGCATTATCTCGACCCCGGTTTTCGAGTCGAGGTTGCCGGTCGGCTCGTCGGCGAGAACGACCGATGGCCGGTTGGCGAGAGCGCGGGCAATGGCCACGCGCTGCGTCTCGCCGCCCGACAGTTCGTTGGGATTGTGGGTCATCCGGTCCTTGAGGCCGACCATCTCGAGCAGTTCGGCGGCGCGTTCCTTGCGCTCGCGGACCGATACGCCGGCGTAGAGCATCGGGAGCTGGACGTTGGCCCGGGCTGAAAGCCGGGGCAGCAGGTTGAAAGTCTGGAAGACGAACCCGATCTCCCGGTTTCGCAGATGGGCGAGTTCGATGTCGTCCAAAGTCGAGATGTCGCGGTCGTTGAACCAGTAGCGGCCCGAGGTCGGCGTGTCGAGGCACCCGAGCAGGTGCATCAGCGTGGACTTGCCCGAGCCGGACGGGCCCATCAGGGCGACGTATTCACCCTTGGCGATTTCCGTTGTGACGCCGTTCAGCGCGAGGACTTCGATTGCGCCGGTGCTGTAGGACTTGGTGATGTTGTCGGTGCGTATCAGCACAGGCTGAGGTCCGAAGTGCGAAGTTCGAAGTGCGTGGTCAGACGTTCGGCGTTCAAGTCGCTAGTCGGGGATGCTGTCTTTGACCGGCTTTCCCGTCACCCGCCGGCCCTCGGTCAGCTTGGAGAGTTTCTTGTAGGGGCCGGTGACGACTTCGTCGCCCGGTTTCAGACCCTCGACGACCTCGATTTCGGTGTCGCTCGTCTTGCCGGTACGGATGGGCGTCAGTACGGCCTTGCCGTCCTTGACCAGGAACACGGTCTCGGTCTCCTTGCCTTTGATTTCCCGGCGGCCGGCAGCCTGCACCGGGATGACGAGGACGCTGTCGAGTTCGGCGGTCGTGATCTCGGCGCGGACGTTCATCCCCGGCCGCAAGGCCGGTGCGGTGCTGTCGAGCGTCACCTCGACCTCGAACGTCGTGGTCTGCTGGGTCGCGCTGAGCACGTTCTGGGTCGGCATGTAGGCGATACGGGTGACGTGGCCGGGAAACGACGTGTCGGGCAGCGCATCAACGTAGACGGTCGCCGCCTGTCCGAGCGCGACCGACACGACGTCGGCCTCGTCGACGTCGATGAACGCCTGCATCCGCGACATGTCGGCCAGGACCATGAATACGGTGCCGGAGTAGTTCATCGTCCCAAGCATCACGGCTTCACCTTCCTTGATGTTCAGCTGGGCGACCGTGCCGGATATTGGGGCTCGGATGACGGTTTTGTCGTACTGGTCCCGGGCTTGGTCGAGCTGGGCCCGGGCCATATCGAGCACCGCCCGCGAGGCCTCGAACGCCTCGGACGCCACGAGCTTCGCGGCGTAGAGGCTCTCGACGCGGGTGTGACTCGCGCGGGCCTGGTCGAACCGCGCCCGGGCGAGGACGAGGCTCGCCTCGTAGCTCTTGCGGTCGAGCTCGAGCAGCACGTCGCCCGCGTCCACCCAGTCACCTTCCTTCACCGGTAGCTTGTCGACCACGCCCATCACCTGCGCCTGCAGGTTTACCTGGGCCTTGGCGCGCAGGGCGCCGGTCGCCGAAGCCTTCGAGAGTATCGAGCCGTACTTCACCTTCTGCGTTTCGACTTCCTCGCCTCCTCCGGACTTGCTCTTCAGGTTGGCCACGACAATGAGGCCGACTACGACCACGACCGCAGTCACGATGACGATGGTACGGGTGCGCTTCTTCATCGAGTTTCCCTTCTACCGGGTTTCCGGCCGGGTGCGGCCGAGCAGGTAGTTGATCTGCGCGGCCTGGATGTAGGTGTCGGTCAGCGCCGTGATGTAGGTGGCGTTGGCCTGTTCGAGCGCGGTTTCGACGCTGAAGAAGTCAATGAGCGATAGGGCACCAAGCCGCTGTTGCTCCTGGGCAAGGCGATAGAGCTCCTGGTTCAGCTCAAGGTTCTTCTTGGCGTAGTCGTAGCGCTGCCGGGCCTCTTCGTAACCGATGACCGCGGTCGTCGCGGCGGCGCGGACCTGGTACAGGGCCGCCCGGGCCGCAGCCTTGGCCCGGCGCGAACCGGCGACCGCGTCGGCGATGTCGAGCACGAAGGCCTTGAGGTCGAGCAGCGGGAAGGTGAACCTTATCCCGGTCGTTACGCGGTCTTTGTTGCCCCAGTCTTTGATGCTCTTGGGCATCATCGAATCCGAGTAGTCCGACGACCAGAACGCAGACACCGACGGCAGGATCTGTCCGACCGCAGCGACCGTGTTCACGGTCGCGATGGTGCCGGACTGGGCAGCCAGCCGCGCGCCCGGGTTGCGGCCCTCGATTTCGGCAATCAGGCTGTCGTTGTTCGATACCTCGAATCCGGCCGGCTCGGCAAGCCGCTCGGTCGGCCTGACGACCACGTCCCGGCCGATGCCGGCAGTCGCGAGGAACCCGGCGTTCGCGGCGGCCAGGGTCTTGTCGGCGGTCAGCAGGCCGATGTCGGCCTGGGACTTGTAGACCTCGGAGCGCATTACGTCGATCCGGGAGGCGGCGCCGAGCCGCAGCTTCTCCTGGTTCAGCCTGAGATTGTCGTCGGCGCGGTCCACGGCCGACGCGGCGGCATCGCGCAGGAGCCGAGTCCCCAGGAGTCCGAGGTAGCCGCTGGTGACGTCGTAGATGAGCCTGGCCTGCTTGTCCTGTGCGTCGACCGAGTAGTAGCCGGCTTGGATGAAGGAGTTTGCGACCCCGGCAAAGACACGCGGGTCGAAGACCACCTGGCTGAGTGTGAGCGTGCCATCCCAGCCTTTGGTCGTCACGGTCGAGTCGGAGCCGGGAACAAGCTGAGTAACGGTCTTGCCATAGGCGACTGAGCCCGACGCCGCCGGCAGCAAGGCATTGATTCCCTGGCCGACCGCTATCCCGCTGCTCAGCCGCGACGCAGACGCCTGGGCCCGAGCCGGGCTGCCCCGCAGCGCCTGGTCGAGCGCCTCTGCGAGCGATAGCTCGAGCGTGTCCGGCGCGGCCGAGACCAGCGCGAACAGCAGGAGCAGCATGGGTTACCTCCCGGCTCCCATCCCGAGCAACGCCAGTATCAGCACGACGACCCCCCAGACGGCGAAGACGAGCGTGTATGACTTCGATTTCTTGATTCCCAACACAGTCGTGAGCCCGATCGCGATCAGTGCGAACTTCCAGAAGTCGAATATGTCGAGCTGGGCCAGCAGTCCTTTCAGGAAGGGCTGCTTGATTGCCGGCGCCGCCGCCAGCAGACTGGTCGTCACCTCGGCCGAGCGCTTGAGCAGTACCAGCGCCCCCCGGACGATTGCCGCCGGAACCGCAATCAGGCTCGCGTTGCAGACGATAGCCCACGTCCGCTTGAAATCGCCCGTGCCGCCGAACAGCGGCAGGCTGACGTTGTAGATGACCGCGAGGAGCAGCGCGGCGATCAGGGTGACGAACAAGGCGCTGACCGCGGGCATGCCGTAACGCATTGCCGGGCTTGAGTAGAATTTGTCCATGCCCTCGGCTGCCTTCTGAATCTGCTCTTCCGACATGTTCCGCTCGCGCATGCGGTCAATCGCGGTCTGACGCTGCTTGTCCCAGTCGACGTACTGAGCGGAGAGGAGCGCAATTATCATGTTGAAGAGCAGCACGATTATGATCGGGATGAGCCAGCTCGGTTTTTCCTTCAAACGGGCGAAGGCGCGTCCGGGCGCGACATAGATGTCAAGCATGTTTGCTCCTTTGGAGGGGGCTCAAGGAATCAAGGACCCTAGTTTCCGGCACTCGACCCCGCCGATCCTGGAATCCTGGAGTCCGGTTTGCTCGCGCGTCCGGTGTGCTGCGGGTCGTGCCGGTATTGGGGCCAGGGCGTGTTCGCGGCCGGGCCGTCGGTGCGGAAGGCGTACAGGCCGCCGTCCCACGAACCGACGTAGACAACGCCGTCCGGCCCGATTGTCGGCGATGACGAGTAGTAGACCTGCTTGTCGCCGGACGCTACCTCTCGAGTCCAGAGCAGGCGGCCGTTCGCGGCTTTGGCAACGAGAATGCCGTCGTCGGGAAGGGCATATACCGTGCCTTTGTCACTGGTCGCGGCCGTAGCGACGATGATGTCGAGCGCCTCGTAGAACACGGTGGGCGTCTCGTTCGGGGTCATGCGGCAGAGGTAGTCGCCGTCGGTGCCGAAGTAGAACGCGCCATCCGGCCCGACGACCGTCTCCGGCCGAATTTCGTCGCCGTCCGGGGCCGGGGCGCGCCACTGTTGGCGCCCGTCCGGGCCGAGGCAGTACAGATAGCCGTCGGTGTTGCCGACGTACACGACATCGCTCTCGTCGATGACGGGCGAGGCGAAGAAGTAGTCGCCTCCGGGCGCGCCGAAGGCCCAGCGCCTGCGACCCCGGGCGCCGACACAGTAGACCGAATCGGACGCGATGTAGATGAGACCATTGAGGCCGACGGTCGGCGAGCCGGTGATTTCGTCGCCGGTCTTGAAGCTCCACTTCTTTTTGCCGTTCGGCGCGATGGCGGCAAGCGTACCTTTGTCGGTGCCGACGTAGATGGTGCCGTCCGTGCCGAGTGCCGGCGTGCCGTATATTTCGTCGCCGAGGTAGACAGACCAGAGCTGTTTGCCGGTCGTGTCCAGGCAGTAGAGGTTCGAGTCGAGCGAAACCACATAAATGAGGTCGGTGGCTGTTTGCGTCCGCGGCCACAGAAGCGCCAGTGGATTGCAGCCGCCAGGGCGCTTCACCAGTCGCGAACCGACGACCGCAGCGCCATAGATGGCGTCCTTGGCCCTGAAAACCCATCGCTCGGCGCCGGTCGTCGGGTTGATAGAGTAGAATGAGCCACCTTCGTCGCCGACGTAGATGTTCCCGTGCAGGTCAAGGGTCGGCGACGCGACGATCGGGTCCTCGGTCGGGAAGACGCCCTTCAGTATCGGCTCGAGCAGGACCCGGACGCCGTGCGGCCTGCCCCAGTCAGAGGTCCGGCCCAGCGAGTCTCTTGCCCGGACCGAAACGGCGTATACGCCGGGCGCCTTGTACGTGTGGTAGCGACTGATGTCGACCAGGCTTCGCAGCGGTTCGGTCCAGTCGAGGGTATCGCCGTCGCCCCACGCAACTTGGTAGAACAACGGCAGCACGGCACCGGCCGGCGGGAAGACTATTGCTTCGATCTCGACCGAAGTGTCCGCCCACATCGGAACGACCAGGGAGTCGGGGGCGGAGAGAGGGCTGACTCCGAGCAGCGCGGCCAAACTGAGTGCAAAGGGGATCATGGTCTCGACCTCCTAGTCGGGCAGGCGACCCGGTACCGCGCCTGGGAACCCGGCCGGTCCGCGAATGCGCCTGCTTGATCTGTTTTGAGCAAGAGCCTATAGACTATTGGACGCTGGCTGGCTGTCAAGGTTGCGGTTGCCCGCAAGACGGGCGAATATCGTCCGTGCGGCCGCAACATCATCGGCAATCTGGGACGCGAGCGCTGCCGGATTCTCGAATCGACGCTCCGGTCGCAGCCGGTCGACAAGCCGGAACGCGGCGCTGCGCGGCGACTCGGCAAGCTCGACATCCAGCAGGTGGGCTTCGATGGTCCGGGTTTCACCGCCGAAGGTGGGCCGGTGTCCGATGTTGAGCAGGGCGTCGAACGTACGGCCGGCCGCATCCACGCGACAAAGGTAAACCCCGTCAGCCGGAACCAGTGTCTCCCGCTCGAACGGGCGCAGGTTGATGGTCGGGAATCCGAGGCGGCGCCCGGTTCCCGTGCCCGGAACGATTGTGCCGCTCATTGCATAGCAGCGACCGAGCAGTTCGGCCGCAAGGCTGACATGGCCGAGCAGCAGGTGTTCGCGGATAGTCGTGCTCCGAACCGGCACACCGCGGAGCAGTGTCTCGGGAACGACGTCGACCCCGATGCCGAGTGGCTCGAGGGTGCGGCTGAGCAAGCCGGCGTCGCCACTTCCCCGGTTGCCGAAGCGGTGGTCGTGGCCGACAACCACTGCCGCGGGGTGGAGCGCTTCGACGATATGGCGCCGGATGAAGTCCGGGGCAGCGGTACCCCGGAGTTCGGCGTCAAAGCGGAGCAGGCAGATATACTCAACCCCCAGTTCCGTGAGCAGGGTTTTCTTCTCGGCGAGGGTCGTGAGAATGTAGGTGAAGTCGGGGTAGATGAGCTGGGCCGGCAGCGGATTGTAGGTCAGGACGGCGGTCAAGCCCTGAATACCCGCCGCGATTTCCGCCGCTCGGCGGATGATCTGCTGGTGCCCGAGATGCACGCCGTCGAATGAACCGAGGGCGACTACCGGCGGGGTCGCGGGACGAGGGTCAGTTGGCATAGATTATCCGTTCGGTGCGCAGCTCCGTACTGCTGGACACGACGACGGCGAGGAACTTGTGGTCCTCGGTCTGGGCCAACGCGAAGCCGTCAACTCCGGACACCGCCGAGCCCTCGAATCCACTCACCACCTTGCCCTGGCACAGATGCTGAGCCTGAACAGGGGAGACGCTGATGCGCGGCATCCCGGCCAGCGCGACGTCGATCGGCACGAGCCGGTCGGCAAGCGAGGTCGGGTCGAGCGTGTCTGGCACGGACGCGTCTTCGATGGTGAACTGCCCCACCTTCGTGCGGACAAGGGTCGCAAGTGTCGCCACCGTGTCCAGTGCCGTGCCCAAGTCTCGCGCCAAGGCTCGGACATACGTCCCGGCCGAAACCCGGTAGCGGATCGTCGCGGTCGGAGGCTTCCAGTCAAGCAGCTCCAGTTTGTAGACCGTGACCTTGCGCGACTTCGGGCGGACTTCCAGGCCCTTGCGGGCGAGCCGATACAGCGGTTTGCCGTCCTGCTTCAAGGCTGAGAACGCCGGCGGCACCTGCTCGATTTCGCCGGCGAACCGTTCGAGGGCGGTCCGCACGAGTTGTGCGGTAAGGCCGGTCACCGGGCGTTCGGCCAGCGTCTTTCCGGTTATGTCGTCCGTATCAGTTTGTCTTCCGAACAACACCCCGGCCACATACTCTTTGGGTAGGTCGAGCAGGAAGCGGCTGACCTTGGTCGCCTCACCCAGGAGCACGAGGAGCACGCCCGATGCGAGCGGGTCCAAGGTGCCGGCGTGTCCAATGGGAATTGGCGATCGGCGATTGGCGATTGGCGATTGAAGGATAGGCTTGATGCGCCGGATGACGTCGTACGACGAGATGCCCGAAGGTTTGTTCACGTTGAGTACCCCGCGCATCGGGCGAATCAGACCGATCCGGTCAGTCTTGCTCTCCGGTCTCGTTCTTGTGGAGCTCGGAGATCATCTCGTTGATGTGCATCTCGTGAGCCAGCATGTCGTCGAGCGCGAACCGGAGCTCTGGCAGTACCCGGAACATTACCATCTGGCCGAGCCGCCGCCGGATGTACCCGCTTGCGCCCTGGAGATGCTCGAGCGACTGCTGCTTGGTAGTCTCGTCTCCCATTGTTGAGAAGTAGATCGTGGCGTTCTTCAGGTCGCGCGAGATATGGCAGCGGGTGACGGTTACGAACCCGATCTTCGGGTCGGAAAGCTCGCTCAGCACGATTTTCGCAACGGAGTCTTTGATGGCGTCAGCGACTCGCTTATCCCGATGTTGCATGCCTGTATTCTAGAGCATGCGTCGTGATTGTAAAGCGCTGCCCCGGGCAGTTGTTGACCACCCGGTCGAGGTCGGCTAGATTGACAGGGAATGCGTGTCCTCGTGGCCGTTGCGTTCGGCCTGTGTTTCGCCGGCTGCTGCTTCTATCACACGCCGCGAGCAGACCGGACACCGGTGCCAATCCCCAAACGGGAACGGCCCGTGCCGAGCGGCGAGCCCTCGGTGCGCGTGCGGTTGACGGCCGGGAACACCGCCTTCCTCAGTTCGACCCGGGGATTGACAGTGGCCGCGGGTTCGCAACGCCAGTCGGTCGGTCCCAATCAGTCAATACAGGTCAGTCTGGAGCGAGGGCTTGTGGCAGCGACCGGGGACATTGTGCCGCTGCGGACGGCCGAAACGCTCGCGGTTGCGGCGGGAGAGGGTGGTTTCGTCCGGGTCGGCGACCGCAGCTACCGCGGCCGGCTGCTTCTCTTCCGGTCCGCGGACAGCGACCTGGCAGTGGTGAACGTGCTCGGACTGGAGGAGTACCTGCTCGGGGTCGTTCCGTGCGAAATCGGACCGATCAACGTCCGCACGTTCGAAGCGGCCAAGGCGCAGGCAGTCGCGGCTCGCAGCTTCACTGTGAACCGGCTTGGTCGGCGGCAGGGGCTTGGGCATGACCTGTTCGACTCGTATCTGCGGGACCAGGAGTACCGGGGCACCGAACGCGAAACCGAGCTGTGCCGGCAGGCGGTGTTGGCGACGCGGGGCGAGATGCTTGAGTTCCACGGCGAGGTCTGCGAGGCGCTTTACCACGCCAACTGCGGCGGCGTGACGGCGAAGGGCTCGCAGCCGTATTTGAGGAGCGTGCCGGACACGCCCGGGCATCGCCGGGGCCGGAAGGCCTATTGCTCGGGCAGGCCGAACTTCTCCTGGCAGGTGAACATCTGCAGGGAGAGCCTGGATGCGGTGGCGAGCCGGCTTTCAGCAAAGAGGTGCCGCGTGCGCGGCAGCAGGCTTGAGACCGACGGGTCCGGCAGGGCGAAGTACGTTGACCTCGCGACCGACCGTGGCCGTGTGCAATTGCGTGGGTCGGACTACCGGATGGCGATGGGGCTCAAGTCGACCGCATTCACGATGACTATCCGCAGCCGATACGTGGCTATCGCCGGCCGGGGCTGGGGCCACGGGTCAGGAATGTGCCAGGACGGGGCGGTCGCAATGGCCGAAGCCGGCGCAAGCTACCGGGAAATACTGCAGCAGTACTACTCGGGCGTGATTCTGAAGAAGCGCTACTAGCGACGAGGACGCGCGCTAGCGGCCGTTCTCGTCTTCTACTACCTGTTCTTCCGGGAGGTGCGTAATCAATACGGCCGCGGCCACAACCGTGGTCCAGAATCCGTTCTTGTGGCCGATTGCGGACTGGGTGATGTTCTGGGTGCGGACGATCTCGTTCGAGATCTTCCAGATTTCCTTGCGCTGGTCGTAGCTCGTGTCCGGGTTGAACTGAACTCCGAGGGTCGTGGCGAGCATCTGTGCCGCAAGGTCCTCGGCGTAGTCGCCGGCGCTTGCTTCACGCTGGCCGAACGAGTGGTACTCGGAGAGGTAGCCGTACTTGGTCGGGTCCTTGGGGATGGCCAATCCGACCGAGGCGGAAATCAGCCGATGCGGCTCATTGGTGGCGTTGTCGCTCACGACGGCAAACATGACCTGGCCCGGAGTCAGCAGTTTCTGCCCACGGGTGCGGGAGATGATACGGCAGCAGGGCGGGAAGATGGATGAGACCCGAACGATGTTGTACGCGGCGATTCCGGCGTCGCGCAGCGACGCCTCGAAACTGGCGAGCTTCTCACGATGGACGCCGGTGCCCTTCGTGAGAAAGACGTACTTGGGAAGGATTACCATCACACCTCCCGACGCGGAATTGGCGATTGGTGAACAAAGACCGGCGATTTCAGAGAGTGGAGCAGACCGGGGTCGAACCGGCGACCTCCAGATTGCGAACCTGGCGCTCTCCCAACTGAGCTACTGCCCCAACATGGGTCGGACGAATCGGACATGTCGGACGAGTCCGACATGTCCCGAGCCGCGCTACTGCGCCGGTCCAACGTTGACCATGATGCCGTTACGGCGGCGCTCGATGCGGTCGAAGTCCTCCGGACTGAACTGGAAGGTCCCGATGACCGTGACCGGACTGGCGATGACCGGCGCGTCGTTCGTGCTCTTGGGGGTGCGGCCGAAGAACAGGCAGATGTCGGGACCGTCAGGCCAATAGGCGATGTCGCCGACCTTGACTTCGTTCACCAGCACCGGGTTATCCACGGTCAGGTTTGTCGGGAAATAGACTTCCTTGCCCCATGTCTCGCCTATCGTCTCATACGGCAACAGGCTGAGCAGCTTCTCGGTGAGAGATGAGCTGTTCAGCGTTCCGGTGAACTCAACGCCGCCGACGGTGATACGGATATTACTCAACTGCGTCTGAATTGTAGAAAAGCCGAGTCGAATGTCAACACGTGCCCGACCCCGAGATAGAAGACATGGCGGGCGAACAGGGCGGGCACTGCCGCCGGCTGGAGAGCGGCTCGACGACTGCATCGCCGTCGGAATCTGCTTGAGTCGACCGCCTGCTGTTTGGTTCGCGTGGCGGCCTCAGACACTTTCGGGCGGCGACTCGTTGAGCAGCAGCCAGTAAAGGCCGAGCTGGTGGATTGCCTCGATGAACAGCTCGAACTTGACCGGCTTGCGCACGTAGCTGTTGGCTCCCAACTGGTAGCCGCGTATCAGGTCCTCTTCCAGGTTTGAGGACGTCAGAATCGCGACCGGCATCAGTTGGGTGCGTTTGTCCGCGCGAATTCGCTCGAGCACGGTCAGCCCGTCAACCTTGGGCAGCTTCAAGTCCAGCAGGGTGATGGCCGGGGACTCGGTCGGGTCCCGCCCTTCGTAGCTGCCGCGACCGAATATGTAGTTCAGCGCGTCGGCGCCGTCCCGGCAGACGACAACCCGGTTGTCGATGCCACACTTCGCCAAGGCTCGTAGCGTGAGTTCCTCGTCGTCCGCATTATCCTCCACCAGCAGGATTACCTTCTCGCTATTCTTGTTCATCCTCTATCCCTCCCTTGGCGCCGGTTCAAGCGTGAAACGGCAGGTCGCGCCTTTCTCCACCTCGCCTTCGATCCAGACCCGGCCACCGTGCCGCCGCACTATGCGCTGGACGATGGCCAGTCCGATGCCGGAGCCGGCGAAGTCGCGTTCGGAGTGCAGCCGCTGGAACGGCTGGAACAGCTTCTCAACGTAGGTCGTGTCGAAACCGGCACCGTCGTCGCGCACGAACCAGACCCGCTCGCCGTCGGCAGGCGACACGCCGAATTCGATGCGCGCGGATGCGTGCAGGGACGTGAACTTCCAGGCGTTGCTCAGCAGGTTCTGGAGCACCATCGAAACAAGCACCGGGTCGGCAGGCACGGTAAGGCCGTCCGGGATTATGAACTTCACCCTGCGGTCAGGGGTGGTGCGGCTCAGCTTGTTGGCGATGTCCCGCGCCATCCCGCTGAGGTCGACCGGCTTCCGCTCGAGCGGCAGGCGTGTGATGCGGGCGAGATTGAGCAGGTCGTCGATCAACTCGGCCATCCGTCCAGCGGCGGCACTCACCCGGTCAAGGTGACCCCGCGCCTTCGCGTCAAGTTGCGGGCCACAGTCGTCGACAATGGCCTGCGCGAATCCGTCGATCGCGCGCAGCGGCGCGCGCAGGTCGTGCGAGACCGAATAGGAAAACGCCTCCAGCTCCCGGTTGGCTGCTTCGAGCTCGGCGGTACGCCCGCGCACCAGTTCGGCAAGGTGCTCGCGGTGTCGTTCCAGTTCGTCGGCGTCGCGCCGGTGCTGGATCGCGATGGCGGCTTGATTGACGAACGCCTCGACGACTGCCAGGTCGCACATCGGGACACCCTTGTGCATGATGATGTTCACCGTGCCGAGAATCCTCCTCTGCCAGTAGAACGACATGGCGTAGATGTCGCCCAGCCCGAAGACAGATTCAATCGCGGCCCGCACGACCCCGGGCAACTTGCCGAATGACAAGGCCGCCAGTCCGCCTTCAATCTTCATCAAGGCGCTGCCCGAGTAGTCGCGCAGTTCCTCGGGCGCAAGCCGGAAAGTGATCCCGACCGGGGGGCGGCCGAGCAGCTTGAGCGCGGCCTCGGCATTTTCACCGATGCCCTCGATGGCCTCGACGCGGAACTCATTCCGCGTCGCGTCGTAAGAGTTGACGACGATGTAGGCTTCGCCCGCGAGGCGGGCCAGACGCTCGGCAACGAAGCGGTAGATGTCGGCATGCCGGTCGAGCGCGATAAACCCGATGGCGGTGTCGCGAAGCAGGGCGGTATCCTCGAGGTGCTGCCGTTCACGTTCTTCGACACTCTTGCGTTCGGTGACGTCGCGGAACACGACGAGGATGCACTTCTTTCCGCTCAGCACTATCCCCGCCGGGTTCGTGTCAGCCGGGAATACGCTGCCGTCTTTGCGCCTGAACCGGAGGTCAGCGCGCCTGCCGGTCCCGCCCTTCGCGAAACTCCCGACTTGTTCGGCTATGAAAGGAAGGTCCTGCTCGGGATGGAGGTCGGCAATGCGCAGGTTCGCGAACTCATCGGCCGAGTAGCCCAGCATCTGCAGACACGCGCTATTGGCCAGGGCGAACCTCTGGCGGTCCGGCTCGAACACAAACATGCCGTCACTGGCACTGTCAAAGATGGCCCGGAACTTCAGCTCGGAGTCCCGCAGCCTCGTTTCGAACGCCTTGCGTGCGGTGATGTCGCGCAGGAATGCGAGCCGGGCCGGCCGGCCGTCGTTGCCGGTGACCGGAACGTCCTGGATGTCATAGGTGATACCGTTCTTCGTCGTGTACTCGTGCCGCGCAGTTCCGCCGACCAGGTCCTGCGGGTTGGTGCAGTCCGGGCAGCGTTCGGTCCGGCGGTGGAAGTAATCGAAGCACTTCCGCCCGTCCACCGGCCCGCCGCGGGCGAGCAAGGCCGGGTTCACGTACTGGAGCCCGCAATCCTGCCCGACGACGTACGCGCCGTCCGGCATCGCGTCGAGGATGCGTCGCAACTGGTCACGTTCGGCCTGAACCCGCTGCTCGGCCTGGCGACGTTCGGTGATGTCCTCGACCAAAGCCAGCGTGTGGCGGGGATGCTCGGGTTCGGCGCCGACGGGGAAAACGGTCGTCTCGGCGTGTACCTCTTTGCCGTCGCGGCGGATGTAGCGTTTCTCGGTGCGATAGTAGGGTTTCTTGCCGGCGAGCACCTCGGCTACCGACGCGCGGTCCTGCTCCACGTTGTCCGGATGCGTGATGTCGGGGAACGTCATGCGCTTTAACTCTTCCTCGGTGTAGCCGAGCATCTCGCAGAACCGGCGATTGGCCGAGGTGAACCGGAAGCTTGGATCCACGGCCACGATCCCGACGGCGTTGCTTCCCACAATCCGGCGATAGCGCTCTTCGCTTTCGTGCAGCGCCGCCTCGGCCTGCTTGCGGTCGGAGATGTCGCGCACCGTCGCCTGCAGCACCTTCCGGCCGCGGAAGTCCATCGGCGTGAGCAGCACGTCGGCCGGGAAGACCGTGCCATCGGTCCGCAGGTGGAGCCACTCGAAGTGGTTCCTGCCGGTTCGGAAAGCGGTCGCTATCTTCTCGTCGGCGGCGGTGCGGGACTCCCGGCCGTCGGCCTGGTGCAGTGGCGACACCTCGGCCGGGTGCTTGCCGATGAATTCGTCGCGCGTCGAGTACCCGAAGACCTTCAAGGTGGCCGGGTTGCAGTCGAAGAACCGGTCGCTGTCGAGCAGCATGATGGCGTCGTTCGACGACTCGAAAACGCGGCGATACTTCAGTTCGCTCTCGGCCAGGGCCGTTTCGACC